>CAMBQP010000105.1 GCA_945869955.1 Schlesneria paludicola DSM 18645 | reverse complement strand
CCATGACCTCGTTATCCGAAGCGTTGGGGATGATGCTGCCAGGAACCGCCAGTATTCCGGCGACGGATTCGCGCCGCCTGCAGGCCGCCACAGCGACCGGGCGACGCATTGTGCAGCTGGTCCAGGAAGATTTAAGGCCGTCACAGATTATGACCGCCGACGCGTTTGATAATGCGATTCGGACTTTACTGGCTTTAGGGGGTTCAACGAATGCGATTGTCCACTTGATTGCGATGGCGGGGCGTCGGGGAATCAAAATCCCGTTATCGCGATTCGACGAGCTCTCTCGGACAACTCCATTTCTCGTCAACTTAATGCCATCGGGGCGGCACCTGATGGATGCCTTTGATACGGCAGGGGGAGTCCCGGCAGTGCTGGCAGAGATCCGTAGTCTGCTGCATCTGCAATCGGTGACAGTGACCGGCCGCACGTTGGGAGAAAATATCGCTCGTGCACGCAGTTTCGATCGCGATGTGATTGCCAATCAGGCTCAACCACTGCTCGCAGGGGGGGCACTCGCCATTCTGACGGGGAATCTCGCTCCACAAGGAGCGGTCATCAAAGTCGCCGCCGCGTCCCCCAAACTGATGCAGCATGTGGGGCGAGCGGTGGTGTTTCGCAATTACGAAGAGATGCTGGCTCGGATTGATTCTCCTGACCTGCCGGTCGATCCGTCGAGTGTGCTGGTGCTGCAGAATGCCGGGCCGAAAGGGGTACCGGGCTTTCCCGAGTGGGGGTCGATTCCGGTTCCGAAAAAGCTATTGCAAGAGGGGATTACCGATCTGGTCCGGATCAGCGATTCTCGGATGAGTGGCACAGCGTTTGGAACCGTCGTGCTGCATATTGCCCCGGAAGCGGCAGCGGGGGGACTATTGGGGTTGGTGGAAGAGGGGGACCTGATTGAACTGGATGTCGGATCACGTCGTCTGCAACTGCAGGTTGATGAGGCGACGTTGTCCCGGCGAAAGCAGGCCTGGCAGCCACCAACGACGCGGCACCTGCGCGGCTATCCAAAATTGTATATCGATCATGTCTTGCAAGCGGACGAGGGCTGTGACTTTGACTTTCTGCGGCCAGACTCGATCGCGGCGGTCGACTTTGTCGAACCGCTGGTGGGCCGTTCGTAAGGTCCAACAAGGTGACTATTTCCCGAGTTTCTTTTTCTTCGCTTCAATCTTGGCTTTGATCGCGGCCTGGGGTGAGACGGGGACTGCCATTTCTGATGCGGTCACTGTCGGAAGTGTGATCAGCGAGGTATCGGTCGGCACGAAGTAGGGCATCGGGAGGCCGGCTAATTGAATCTTGAGAATCTCGAACACCTGCTTTCTTGCTGTTTCGTTCGTGATGTCACCCTCTTCTCGCAGGATGAGCTGGCTGGGATCAAGGTTAACGGTCTCTTGAAAAATGATGGTTTTCCCGTCGCTACTCGCCCATTTCATCTTCAACTCGCCCGCGGTACTCTGAATGGTTTTTCCAGTGGGGACACCACCTCGACCTGTCAGCGAGCCCCCTTTGACTTCTTGAAGAGTCTTGCCGGCGGCTTCTTTATATTGCACGGTCATGGTCGTTGTCCCCTCGTCGCTCACTTCGAGCCCATCGTCCGCCAACCGTTCGGCTAAGACTCGTTCGATGCTTTCTTTGGCTTCGGCTGGTTTTCCAAATCGAACCGATTTGACTTCGACTTTCACTTTGACTTTCTCGCCAGGTTTGACCAAGGCCTCGGCGTCACCTCGATAGGCGGCAATCGATGCGGCAAGTTTTTCGCTGGGAAAAGGGAGCACTCGGATTTTGCGTGCATCATGCCCACCGGTCGAGACGATGAGGCCCGCAGGTGTCAAAATCCGATTCCAGTGGCTGAATTCGATCAATCCCTGCCGGTAGGTCCAGATCATCAGCCCGGAATCCCGCTCGAGAAAAGCACCTCCGTACCAGAGAAATCCGGGGGGTGACGTGACAAATTCGAGGTGGGGGCCTTTGTACGAAGCGGGGTTTTGCAGCGACGTTTTCTGGCTGGCGGTCATTTCGTGCTGGAACTTCTGGTCCCCGGTGGTTAAGTCATAAACCGCAATGAGGGCTCCATGCGAGCCTTCTGACAAGAGGGCAATTTCGGTTCCATCGGGTGAGAAACGGACGCTATCGATGGATACCGACTGTCCCCCTTCCAGCTTCACTGCCGGCGCAAGGGATCCATGAACTTTGCCGCTTTTCAAGTCATAAATCAGAACTTCCGGATAGACGATCGAGGCCAGGAATCGCCGACCGGGGCTGATATCATACTTGTTATCGCCAGATAAATTTTTCGGGAGATCGAATTGCCTGAGTGACGATCCGTCTGTGGCATTCCAGAGACGAAGGTGATGACCGAACTTCCCCTCTTGTTGCCCCAGAGTATAAGTGAGGACTTCACCAGGACCGGCAAAGTCCAGGATCGTCATCGACATCTCTTTTCCATCGGCGGTGAAGGTCGACAGACGCTTACCGGTTTCGAGCGACCAGACTTCAATGTCATTGGCACGGGCTCGATCGAGGACCGCAATCGCCAGCAGCTTTCCGTCGGGTGAAAGTGCTCGCCGAATCGCTTGCGGATGAGATCCTTTCATCGATCCCACGCGCTTTCCCGTTGCCAGATTCCATAATTCCGCTCGATCGCTTTCATAGGGTTTCAGACCGACGAGACAGAATTCGCTGGGTGTGGTGGGGAAGAGAATTTCTTCGTTTTGTGCCGGCTGGGGAATTGTCGTCGCCAATGTTTCTGGCCATTCCACCACTCGCCCCGGATCGGCAATCACTTCCCACATGGCAGATTTGGTTCCCCCCTGGACCACGTCTGCGGCGTTGAGACCGCTGGCGGATAACAGTGAAAAACCAAGCAACACGGCGACAACGGTTTGAGTGAGGGAGTTCAATCGACGGATTCGGGAAGGGTGCGGCATGGTGAACAGCATCGAGTCGTTCCTGTAGAAAAGGCCAATCAACGCGTCATTGATCAATGAAAGCCGTGTATTGAGAATGCCAGATTCTTGATCATGGAAATGAATTCGGGTAATTGTCGTTCTACAGCAGCGGAAATCGAAATTCAAGCAAAACCGGTTCCGGATCGATTTCGTTTTTTGCGGCCAATGACCTTTAAACGCAGGCAACAAATCAGGAACGCCCGGATATCGACTTTTCCGGGGCGCTTTGAGCACGGCAACAGGATCGACGTTGTAAAACGACGAGGCGTTCTCCGGCCGTTTTCATGGCATCTCCCAGAATCTGGCGAGTGCTGGGACGAATGACCCGTGGATCGATTTGCTCACCCCCCTCGCAGGGTGGCTCGATCAACCTCGCACGGGAGCCACTGCCGACACGACCTGTGCGGCGATCGAAACGGAGAAAAAGCAGCCAGAAACTTCAAGCCGCATTTTTCCGTTGAATCTGTCCGGGTTGTAGTCAACCGGCGATCCAACCGCTAAAATCAGAATTCCGATTGGCGGACTTAACACTCATACAAACACGTTTTCCCGAGAACACGCTTTCTCGAGAAAGCGTCTGCAGCGGTTTCCTGAAACCTGAGGTATCTTTACGCATGAATCCCCGTCCCACAGCTCCCCTTCGAATCGGAATTGTCGGTGCTGGTGCCAATACACGGCAGCGGCATATACCCGGGTTTCAAGCGATTTCTGGAGTTGAGCTGGTGGGGGTGGTGAATCGCTCCCCAGAATCGACTGCACGCGTGGCAGCGGATTTTCAAATCCCTCGCCAATTTCCCAACTGGCAGGCACTGGTCTCAGACCCGGCGATTGATGCGGTCATGATCGGAACGTGGCCAAATCTGCATGCCGAAGTGACCTGTGCCGCCTTGGCCGCAGGAAAGCATGTGCTGTGCGAAGCGCGGATGGCACGCAATCTGGCGGAGGCCCGATTGATGCAAGCGGCAGCCATCGCCAACCCGGACCGCGTGGCGATGCTCGTCCCCAGTCCCTTGGGATTGTTAGTCGATCTCGAAATTCAACAATTGTTGCACGATCACTTTATTGGAGAACTGCGGGAACTGGTGGTGATCGGAGCCGATGATCAATTCCATGATTACTCGAAACTGCTGCATTGGCGGCAGGATGCCCAGATCAGCGGCCTGAACGTGTTGACACTGGGTATCTTGCACGAAACCGTGTTGCGCTGGGTTCCACAGCCGACGCGGTTGTATGCGCAGACTCAGACCTTTGAGCCATTCCGCCCCAATCCATCAGGTCCGGGGAATTTACCCGTCACCGTTCCCGACAGCGTCCAGATTCTGACTCAGCTACCGGGGGGAGCACGCGGCATCTACCATTTTAGTGGGATTGATTTGCACGGGCCGGGGAAGCAAATCCACTTCTATGGCAGTTCGGGAACGATCAAGATCCTGTTTGGTGCCAGCGAAAAGGTGCTCATCGGACGGACCGGCGATCCGCAGATGCGAGAATTAGTGATTCCCCCCGAAAAACAGCGGGGGTGGCGCGTCGAGGCAGAATTCGTGGCAGCGATCCGGGGTCAGGAGCCGGTTCGTCGTACGGATTTTGCCAGTGGTGTTCGATACATGGAATTCACGGAAGCGGTGGCGCGCAGCGCTGCGACGGGAATTGCCATCAGCCTTCCGCTGGAATGAGCGAAGCACTTTCTGGCCTGAAAGGTCCGCAATGAGCGTTGGTGTGATCCCGTTTTCGGTGAATTTAACTCAAGTGAAAAAAGCGGTTGGATCGCGAAGCAAATCGCTTTTACAACAGCTGCGCGAAGAATTCGAAGAGGAACTTGCTACCGACCGGGAACTGGTTGACGAGGCAAATGGTGATGACGACTACGATCCCGAACTGGCGATTGAAGATGCCTTGCGGCATTTGATCATGGATCGGGAGCGTTGGGATTACGAAGGAGAGAAATATGGTTACGCGATCCAAATTCTCTGTACGTTTTTTGGCGAAGTGCTGCACAATGAGCACTGGGGACGCCTGGCATTCACCGGGATCGAATCGATTGAAGATGCCTTGTTAGAAGCGGGAGTGCCGGCACAAACATTCTCGATCTTTGATCATCTGCTTCACCGGGGATCACCGATTGAAATCCCCGAAATTGAGGGAATCCCTTATATTGGTTATTTGACTCTGGCGGAAATTCCTGACGTGTTGGCCGCTTTCACTGACCAGCGGATGTCAGCAATCAAACGACTGGGGGACCAGCAAATCTGCCTCCCACTCGAACAGCTTCAGGAGTGGCTCGAGACCTGTCAGCGCGATAAATCGGATCTGGTTTGTTTCTATTGTTAACACTGATTGACACCTTTTTTGACACCTTTTGAAAACGGAAAAACCAAATGACTTCACTTGTGACACGACGAGATTTTTTGGCAGCCACCGCCGTTGCCAGTGCGGCAGCAGGGTCGCTGACGCACGGCCTGACTTCCCTCGCCTCGGCTCAGGATAAAACCATGCCCGATTCGCTTCCGGTCATCGATACACATCAGCATCTGTGGGATCTGACCAAGTTTAAACTCCCCTGGCATCAGGGGGATGACACCAAGCCACTGCAACGGAGCTTCGTCACATCCGACTACCTCGAAGCGACGAAGGGTCTGAATGTCGTGAAAACGGTCTATATGGAGGTCGATGTCGAACCGGATCAACAGGTTGCCGAGGCGGCATACGTCACCGATCTGTGCCAACGAAAAGACAATCCGATGGCTGCGGCGGTGGTTTCAGGACGACCGGGAACACCAGGGTTTGAACCCTACATTCGCAAGCTCGCCGATAATCAGTACATCAAGGGGATTCGTCAGGTCCTGCATGGAGATTCGACCCCGGCAGGTTTTTGCCTGACTCCCAAGTTCGTCCAAAGCATTCAATTGCTGGGTGAACTGGGAAAAAGCTTTGACCTGTGCGTGCGTGCGGGTGAAGTGGTAGATGCCGCCAAGCTGGTTTCGCAATGCCCGAAAACCCGCTTTATTCTCGATCACTGCGGAAACATGAGCGTCACCTCGACCGACCAGGCCTTGCGGGCCAAATGGCAGCAGGGAATGAAAGAACTGGCTCAGTTGCCCAACTGCATGTGTAAGGTCTCGGGAATCATCGTCACTGCGAATAAAGACTGGAAACCGGAAGATCTCGCCGCAAATATCAATTTCACGCTCGACACATTCGGTGCCGATCGGGTCATGTTCGCAGGAGATTGGCCGGTCTGCACCTTACGAGCCTCGTTCAGCCAGTGGCTGAATGGACTCAAGCAAATCGTCAAAGACCGTCCCGTCGCGTTCCAGCAGAAGCTGTTCCATGACAACGCCGCGAAATTTTACGGCATTTAATGAGCGAAACGGATCGATTCCCCCGCAGGCTCGATGAGTCGCCATCAACACGAATCCTGCGCCGTACTGGCTGCAGATTCGCGACCAGCGGCAGCCTGAATCGTGAATCCGCATGCCATGCGGTTCAAAATCAGGTTCAGACTGGGGAATAGAAAAACCCTTCGCAAGCCAGCGTACTCAGACAAATTGCAAAACGTGTCTGGATACGCTGACCGCGAAGGGCTCGTTCCCCCCCGACATCGAAGGCGTATTCAGCCCTCGATGTACGAGTACCTTGGCGTTCGTCCAACGCTCTTGATTCATGATCTTCAAGCAACCCCGCGCCGCCACTTGGGGTTGGTGAACCCCGAATGCGATACGCGTGTTGATCGCGATCAGTAGCCGGAACTCTCGTCAAGACCCTGTTGAGAGGCTTGACGTTCGGCTTTGTATTTTTCCAAGGCCCGTATCTGCCTGGACAATTTTTGCTCAGGCCCCTTCGGGAAATACTGAACATCGTCATCAAGATAGTAGGCTGATGGCAAGGTCTGACCGCCAATGGTGGTCTGCAGGCAACCGGTTGAGGTTGCCGAGATCAGCAAACCCGCAATCAGATACATGTGCCAGCCCGATTTCGCTTTCATAGCAACATCCTTGCTCGACAAAGTCTCCACGATACTGTCGTGGCGTTACCCTATAGAATCGGCGATTGCATGCGAAATCTTTGACAGAATCGGCACAAACCTCCAGTTTTGTCGATTTCAGCGAAATCATCGCGTGTTTCCGAGTAAACCACTCAATACACGCAAATCACCTGAAGCATTGCATGTTGCCGAATCTCACTGGAAAAACGGCTCGAGATTCGTGCTCACGGCACATGTCCGCGCATGCGGGGGGCGTGACGCGGGGGGGTGTGATGTGAGATGTGAGAAGTGGAACCGATTGCCAGCAGGCAGAGAATCCCCTGTGGCGATGATGAAAACCGCCCAAGGGATGCCGTCACTCACTGCTCAGCGGCTTGCGACCGACAAATCGGTAGTAAGGTGCACGAACCAAGGGCAGATAAGGAACCTTGCCTCGCTCTTGATGCAGCGACACGGTTTCAAAGCGACTTTGCAGGTAGGGGATGTGATCGGGGCTGAGGAACACATTGTCATTGGCAAACCAGGTTTGCCAGAATGTGCGTGTTGACCAGGGATGCTTCTTCAAACCCTCGGCAGGCCACTTGCGTGCCACAAAGAAATCAACGATCCCGAATGTTCCACCCGGTTTAAGAATCCGATAGGCTTGATCCATCGCCTGAAACCAATCCGGAATCATGGTCAGGGAATACGAACAGGTCACAATGTCCGCAGATCCTTCGGGCGGCAGAAATTTGGTGGCATCGGCATGAACGGTTTGCACGTTTTTCCAGCCACGAGCGGCAATTCGTTGATCCGCAACTTTCAGCAGCGATGTCGACAAGTCGACCAGGTAAGCTTGCGAGAATTCCTGTAGCCGCCCCCCCCAATTCTCGGCGTTCTCACCGGTTCCTGCTCCGAGATCAACCCAAACACCCCCTGGAGCGGAAGGAAGCGACGAAAACATTTCCTCGCGTCCGTGGAGCAGGCGCTTACGGAAAGCATCGTATCCCGATGCCTGCCCCGAGTAGAAATTTTCGAGCCGCTCTTCATGTGTCTGGCCACGGCCACCATGAACGGCCATATGCCAGATGATCTTCAGATCGCTCAAAAAACTGCCAGATTTCGCCACGAGACATCCTTTAATCTACGAGTGATCGTCATCACGTGCCGAGGGTCACTCGCAGACCACTTCCACGCTATAAGATTTCTGGGGCTCTTTGTTTTTAGGAAAATCCAGCTCTGAAAAACAAGACTGCTTGCCCACTGAAGGGCAAGCAGTGACAAAATATCGTCGGCTTGTTTTTGCTTGATCAGACGATCACTGCCGATCACTGTTGCCAACGGGAGGCAAATGCCCTCCGTCACAAAACCTTCCATAACCTGTTTTGATGGACAAATTACCGCGCTGTATTGCCCTATTCAAATCAAAACCCCAGCCTTATTGCAACTGTTTCACGCCATCGGCAATCAATGAGCCGATATATTTCAGCACGCACTCATTCATCTCGACAAAGCCAGTAATTTTTTGATCGGTTCTTCTGACTTCACCGCGCATCACGGAATCACAACCTTCCATCGCGGTTTGAGCAAGATTTCGGTATTTATCGAGATCCTTGCGTTGCTGGATCTGCTCTTTGGTCTGACCTGGACCATCAGGAAGTTCCTTCTGAATCACTTCCATTAACCTGACCAGCTTCGAAACCTGGACCTGATAACTCACCACAACCGGATCAACCGTTTCGGGAGCGGGCTTGGCCGTCTGGTCAATCGCCGCTTTCAAGTGTTCTAGGCAGTCGACCCCGGTCGCACCCCAGACTGCGTCCTGACTAGTTCCCACATAAATCACCGTTTCGTTCGCAAAGACCTTTTGGAAAGATTCCAGACGCGCCTTGGGAACGGTCACTTCGTGAATCTTGACGTTGCCATGCTCATGCACATCCAGTTTGACCTGCCACTCCGACTTCAGCTTGGGGAGCAATTTGACGATCTCGTCGGCCTGTTTGCCGTTCGTGGTCCGAATCCCGCAAACCAGTACGTTTTTTCCCACAGCCACAGCATGAGCGTCGGCAAAGGCATCCACCACACCCAGTCCGACTCCCGCTTCAATCATGTCGAGGAAGTGGTTGGTGGCCTCCTGAGTCGCCGCTTTTTGTTCGGCGCTAAAACTATTCGCCGGCCTGGCTTTGATTTCGGCTTCCAAAACCGGTCGAACCGATTTGTAAAATTCGTTCAAATGTTCGCAACGGGTTGGATCCAGGGGAAAGTTCAACCGGCCTACGGCGAGTGGGTTATCGTGGAGCGGCACATTCGCAAAATAGCTGGGCTTCACGGCAAACTGATCAATGCTCTTAGCCAAATCCGTTCCAGGAAGGGCCGTCAGTGAAAGTTCCCCTTTGCCAAATCCATTGGCAACATTGGCGTTCGTCGTCCAGCTGATCCGCATTTCCTCGGTTTCCACCAGAAAACGCTCGGCTTCATTCAATTGCTGAGCCAATGCGAGCTTCCGCAGCTGGAACGCATTCGGATCCTCATTCCGCTTGAAGCGAATCAGAGATTCGAACTGCTTGCGAAGTTCCTGAAAGTTGGTTCGCCGTTGTTCCAGTCCAGCAGAATCGTTTTTCAGCTCGGCCACGACGTCTTTTTTGAGCGATAGCAGCGTCTGCAGATCCAGCGTTGCCACCGGTGGATTTGCGGGAACAGCCTGTTTCATCGAGGCGACCCAGGCGTAGTTCTTGTCGTATCGCAAGTACGAGGGCTTTTTCCCCTTCTCGAAAATTTCGTAGAAGTCCGTTCCGATCAATTTGTTCTTGTATCCCATCCCCGCAAGACTGGGGAGGAATCCAGTCTGCTTGCCGGTCAGATCGGCAATCGGGACTCGGTATTCATAAGCCAGTTCGTCCTTGCGGAAGACCAGATCGATCGCCAGCGGCTTTTTTTCATCAATTCCCTGCGTGAAGGCATCCAGCAGGTCCCCCTTGAGTTTTTTCCACTGTTTCTTCAGGTCAGCGGTGGGACTGAGTTCAATCAGCCATTTTAAATCGTCTTCGACCTCGGTAATACTCGGGATCACCACCCGGACACGAGATTCCGATTGAGCCTGTACGGAACCCGCCGTCAGTGCCAGCAGACAAATTGAACTCAGCAGACAAATTGAAAAGAAAGCAAGCTTTCGAACGAACACGTTGGACTCCTTTAGCAGATGATCAGCGCTGATCCAGCTTGATTTGATGATTCGGCCATACCCGATGTGGAACCGCCACTGTTGTCTGTTGGTAAGCTTATCGACCAAACAAAGCCTGCAGAACAATTCTCCCTTGAATTGAACCTCGCCAGGATCGCGCCGAATTCTAGCCGCGAAGAGCTAGTTCGGGAAGACGCGATACCATTTTCAATCGTAATTGGCGAGTCGGAAATTCTGGGCCGAAATTTCTGGTCCGAAAGAGAGTCTCAACAAGAGAGTTTCAACGAGTTTGGTCTAATACTGGACGATTGTGGTGCGGGATTCGAGCCGCTCTGATGAGACCGAAGCCGACCCATCGGCGACAGCCTGTGCGAAAAAAAAGGGGGCCAAGCCCCTCGTGCACCAGACTACTCGCATCCAAAAATCTCATCCAAAAAAGAGTCACTCGCCGCGGGCGGAGTCCCTTCCGCCCGGCGGCTGCGCCAGGAGTGGGCGAATGACCTGTGACGCGATGCTGCCGCGATTCCTCGTCACGTCCTTCCATGGCCGACTTCATGTCTGACCGAACCGCATAGCCCGGTTGCCAGCGGAACTACCAACTAGTGAACAACTTACGAAAGGGCGCGTAAAGCGAGCTGGTCGAACTCCGGCGTGTGGGCTGAAGAATATGCGTCCCAGGCGTCCTTGTCCCAAAGCTCCGCATGATCCTGAACCCCCAGCAAGTAAACGTCCCTTTTCAATCCTGCGTAATCGGCGAGTCGATCGGGGATGCGAACTCGACTTTGACTGTCGAACTCCATCCGTTCGGCCGACGAGTAAAACAACCTCAGATAACGTTGGTGCTCAGCTCCACCCGATAATCTGGCCGCGAATCGATCAAATCCTTTGGGCGAATAAACCACCAGCGACTTCTCTGTCCCAGGAGCAATCATCAGGCTGTCGAGGTCTTCTTCCGCGAAATCGTCCTTGACTCGCTTCGGCACTGCCAGACGACGTTTATCGTCCAGTGTTCTGAGGTACGTCCCCGTCAGTGCCATTTATCACCACTTTTCCCCAATTCTCCCCACGACGACCCAAATGTATCAAGGTCAACGAGATGTTCAAGCGTGAAATGTCCCGCAGCAGGCGCGCTGGGGTGAGAAACGGCCCTAGATCCCTTTTGAGCTATAGACTTACGATTTTGAGAAAAATCAAAATTCGCAGCGAGCCGAGGGAAATTACAGAGATTTTCGATAGAGATTGGCGTAGGACTCGACTACAGCCTGTGCCGTAAACCCATTATTCACAGCACGTTGGGACTCAACGCCTGCGGCCCGAGCGAAATCCGGGGAACACAGGAGTTGCTGGATCGCCACCCCCAATCCTCGAGCATCCTCCGGAGCGACAACCAAACCGGTGAGCCCCTCTTGGACTAACTCGGAAATCCCTTCAACCCTCGTCGCCACCACGGGAAGGCCCGCAGCCATCGCTTCGAGAACGACATTGGGCATCCCTTCCCACCGTGAAGGGAGAATCAGCGCAAACGATGCCGCCAGCAAGTGCGGAATATCCTCTCGGCGACCCGCAAAACGAATCTGGTTGGTCAGCCCTGCCTGATCGACCTGGTGTTGGAGAACGGCCGCTTCCGGGCCGTCCCCGACCAACAGAAAAATGACATCCTCAGGCCAGGTCTTGACCTGAGCGACCGCGTCGATCAGCACATCAAATCCTTTTTGGCGGTCTAATCGCCCAATCGAAATCAGGACCCGCTGACCGGGGAGAATTCCGAGCGAGGTCAAATCTGCTGGCTTGGCTGCGGAAAACCGATCGGCGTCGACCGAGTTTGGAATCACCACCAGTTTTCTCGGGTCCAGCCGCACCCGCTGTGCAGAAAAATCGGCCACACCCTGACTGACACACACATTCGTCGTGACCAGTCCATTCGTCCAGCGATCGATTCGCCCGAACCAGTCGCTGCGACGCTCGGCAACCCGCAATCCCGAGACGACAACCTTCACACCCGCCAGTTTTGCTGCAATTCGGCCGACGATGTTGGCGTGAAACAAAAATGTTTGCACGATGGCTGGTCGCAAGCGGTTCAGGTGCCGCGTCAGTTGCCACAGCACACGAGGAAAACTGAACAGCCCCCTCGCATTCAGGGAAATCACAGGAATCCCCTGTGATTCCAGCACGTCGGCGAAAACACCCCGTTGTCCCAACGAGATCACCACTGGGTCCCATTCGCTGCGGTCCATCCCAGTCACCAACTGGGTCAGTGCCCGTTCGGCCCCACCAGGATCAAGCTCCGTAATACAAAACACAATCCGGATCGGCGCAGCAGACACCTGCTTCGTCAGCTCTTTTCCCCCAGGCTCTTTGTGCTCAGGCTTTTCCCCCTGCGGCACATTCCCCTGCGGCACCTTCCCCTGCGAATGCGAGCCGAGACGCGATGCGGACCTCTCTGCCATAATTTCATCCGCTGGTTCTCGTGAAACTCGATGGCAAATTGCCGAAACCACGACGTTGGCAACGGCAGCAAGGTCACGGGGTTCTATTTTGGTGCTGCGACAGGAGGTTGTGGACGCTGTGGAATGGTGTAGAGACAACAGTCAACGGGACAGACATCGTGATTCGGGCCAAATTGTCCGATCGCCCGTTTTTCGGTGCGTAGTCCGAGTCGTTCTTCGATCAATTCGCGAATACACGAGACAAAATCCGGATGGTTTCCTGCCGTTTCGGATCGTGCCATTTCCATGCCAACCTCAGCACAAATGGCGCGTGCTTCTTCATCCAGGTCGAACAACACTTCCATGTGATCTGACAAAAACCCAACCGGAGCAATCACCACCGATTTCTCACCCGACGTGCTCAGCTGCCGAATGTAATCACCGATATCCGGCTCGAGCCAGGGGTCACCAGGTCGCCCACTGCGACTTTGATAGACCAACCGCCAGCGATCGGACGGGATTTTCAGCTCTTCGGCAATCAAACGACAGGTCTCTTCGAGCTGTTTGACATAATTGCAGTTGTTCGACATTGAGATCGGGATACTGTGGGCAGTAAAGGCAATCGCCGGGGCGGATTGGTGTGCTGCAGGAAGCTTCTGGATTGCGGTTTGGATCCGGTCGACGTTGGCGGCGATGAATCCGGGGTGATTGTAAAAGACACGGATTTTGTCGACCTGGGGAGCTCCTGGGCCCACCTCACACCGTGCCTGCTCGACGTTCTCACGATACTGCCGACAGCCAGAATACGAACTGTATGCAGAAGTTACAAACGCCAAAGCCCGCTGAGCACCGTCCGCTTCCATCTGTCGCAGCGTATCGGGAAGGAACGGGTGCCAGTTTCGATTTCCCCAGTAAATCGGCAAATCGATTTTGGCTTGGGCGAGTTCGACTCGTAGCACATCGATGAATTCTTTCACCTGTGCATTGATCGGGCTGACACCATTAAAGTGCTGATAGTGTTCCGCCACTTCCAGCAACCGCTCACGGGGAACCGGTTTACCACGCAAGACGTTTTCCAGAAACGGAATCACGTCATCGGGTTTTTCGGGCCCACCGAACGAAACGACCAACAGGGCATCATAAGGGCGATTTTCCAGTTCAGACACAACAATTTCCTGCAAAATAGACGAGCTCGCTACGGAAAAAGACTGCACGTCAAACATTATTGACCATGAAACGCCTCGGGCAAACCCCTTTCGGGTGATATTCGCCAGCGTTGTTCGCCAGCGAAGCTTGGGTCCTACTTTTTCGCCGCAGGGGGTGTTGCGGGGGGTGCCAGGCGATCCAGGTAGATTTTCGTGATGTCCTCGGGAATCACATCCTTGGGAATTTCAAAAACAAACAGGTCGTCACTCACTGGTTCATTCAGTTCCACGTTCTGGAATTCCAGACTGAGCAGGGGTTTGAGTGTTTTCTTCTCGGATTGCCGCTTTAAATACAGGATTCGTGTGGGAAATAAATTCTCGGCGTTCACGTAGACCCGGACCAAATCCGGCACAAATGCGGGAAGCAGATCCTCTTTTTCCTTCGGAAATCGCTGAATCACCTCTTTTTTCCAACGTCCCTGAATGATCGTACGGCTTTGGCCCTCGATCTCTTCCTGTTTCATCGCGTCGAAATCCATGGTTCGTTCCAGCGAGGCTAACAGTGCCGTCAAGCCTCCTAATCCCAGTTCCAGGCTTAAAGCCGACTCGGAAAGATTTCGCGAATTCGCCGCTGCCGCCGCTTTCTGGATCTGTAGTACGTCCCGATGGGTGACTCGCTTGGAATCGGGAAGCGTCAACATCGTCCATAATTCCTTCCCATCACAAACTTCAAGCATCTCGCCGCGCGCCCCCTGATCAGGAACCACGGAATAAGTGAGCATCAATTTCATTCCAGAGGTCGGATTCCCAGACGAAACGTACTGCCCCTTCACTTTGAATTGCTGCTCGGCGATCGAGACGTTTTGGACGATATCAGCCCTCACCGTCTGATGCTTCTGCAATTCCTGCCGAACTTGGCCAAGAAATTCTAAGGCCGCAGACTCGTTTTTCGCAGGTTCCAACGGAGTTTTGGCCGCGTCGACAGCTTGACCGTAGACGCAAGGTGTTGTGGGATAACCCGTTACAAAACTGGCCAAAAACGCAGCCAGAAAAATTGCCCGTTTAAGCAAACTTTGCGGGCAATTTGGAATATGTCGGATTTGCCAAAGATACAACGCAGTTCCTTCCGAAAAGAGAGGAGCAGACCAAGGTGCCACGATGGACCAGTTGCCAGGATATCGCGAACCCGTTCTTCAGTAGCGGAATCGTAACGCTTGGCATTGTAACTGGAAACCGATGCACAGGTCGACGGAAAAAACGTGTCACAAGGCAAGTCAGAAGGGATTCGACAGGACCGGCGACGGGACGATGTGGCGAGGAGTTGTCAAAACTGAAGCTCTCCATCACGATATCGACACTGTTTCGCAGCCTGTCCCGAGAGGGATCGCAATGAAGCTGTACTTTCTCGCATTGGGCACGGTCGTCGTAGTGTGCGTCGGCTGCGCCATGGATGGTCACCAGGGGATGTCCCAAAGCTCCGGCTTGGGCGGTCCGAACCTGGCCGGACTTAATCACAGCGCCGGCAACAAAGGCGAATACCATGCCCCACCCGCCGCAATGATGATGCGGCCGGGTCCGATGGTGGACGGTCCAGGACCTGGTGTCCTGGCCATGATGGGTGGAGGAGGTGGCGGCGGCTGGGGCGGCGGTGGCCGCACCTTTTCGCCGACCAACACTCAGGTTCGTTTCGTCGGCCCCGACGGAATGAACGTTGGCTGGCAGGTGCCAAATGGGTATGCCGAGCATCAGCTCGTCACACCAGCCCGCTACAATTTTATTCAGGGAGCGACCTATCGCCTGAAGCTGAGTGGAATTCCGGGCCGCGAAGGTTTGGTTCTTTACCCAACGCTGCAGGTCTACCCGACGCACCCCAACACCGAAGCGTATCTGTCGCACAACAGTGTACCGATGCAGCTGACGAACGAAGATCTCGATCAGATCGAGAGCAACAACTTCGTGACGAAAGTGATCTATCTGCCCGATGCACGGTTCCAGGAACTGGCAATTGCCAACGTCGAAACCTTGGTTTCAACGCGGCTTGACCCTGGGGTGGATCCAATCCAGGAAGCCGATAAACGCGGGACCATCATGGCCATCATGCGAATCGGTAACATGGATCTGGAAATGCAAGGACAGCCTGGCGGTCCGCCAGTCGCGTCCGGGGCAGAGGGTGATCTCGACCAAGTCGTCTATCAGATCGATGGCGACCGAGGCGAAATCGTGCCACCGATGCCGATCGGCCCTGCCGGTGGGAATGGTGGTGGACCTGGGATCCCCAATGCGATGATGGTTGCCGGTTCCGGATTCCCAGGAGCACCGATTTCCGGTCAGAACATGCCCCCTTGGGGAATGCCAATCACCGGGACACCCATCGGACTTCCTGGACCTCCACACATCCCTTTGGGTGGACCCGCCAGCCTGAAATCCCATACGGTTCGCAACCGAACCCGCATGGATCTCCCCAAGCCTGTTGATCACATGCTGATCGATGTGAAGCACAACCCAGGCCTGAGCGTTCCCGATCCCGTCCGCTATGTCGAATACACCGAAACGCATCCGGTGTATCGCCCCGGCGAACTGTCCAACCCTGCCTGGAATGGGCCGGGACAAGGACAGGGCCCAGGACAAGGTTACGGACCAGGCCCCGGTCAGGGTCAAGGTGGTCCTGGCGGTTACTGCCCACCCGGACAGTAATGCACTGTGAATTGATGATGACTCAGCCTGGATGCTTCGCTGCATGCAGGCTGAGTCCCTTATTGATTGGCACTGGTAACTTCTGACACTCTGGCAACTTCTGGCACTCTGGCGTAAAGGGGATTTATCGTGATCCGGATCTGGCTGATCCTTGGGCTCTCGCTCATTGCGACCTTGACCACTTGCTCGAGTCGTGCCGTGGCCCAGCAGTATCCTGCTGTCGGAGGACGGCAGTTTCCCCTGAACCAGATGACCCCTCCCGGTACCGCCGCTCAATGGGCGGTGAATCTGGGGAAGGCAACTCCTGAATATTTCCAGCCGGTGCGGGTGACGCTGCCGACAAACGGATTGGTCACGTTTTACGAAGGATCCCCTCATCGTGCGTATGATGTGGTGGCTCCGGCCCAGGCCAGTTTGGTTGTTGGCCGGATCTATCGCTTGCGAGTCAGCGCGATGCCCGAATTTCCCGGCGTCGAATTTTTCCCTTCGATTGAACTGATCGATCGCCTGCACCCCCCCACCTGCCATGTCGAAGATTTCCCCATCGAATTTGAGCTGACCCTCGAAGAATTGGAATGGGCCGCGAAAGGGCGATTGATGACCAAAGTGGTCTACCTCGAACAACCCGATCGAATCCCAGTCACCCTGGTCGATGCTAAACAACGAATCACGACGATTGAACCTTCGCACAATGCACTCGCGGAAGCCGACCTGCTCGGACGACCCGTTGCCATCGTACGCTTGGGGGGCCGGACACCCGACCCGAACCAGCCTGAACCCACATTTTTCGGTCCTGGTGGCCCGATTCAAGTTCATCAACCACCAGCAACCGCAGCAGCCAGTGCGAGCGTAGGGCGTCGCTCGGGTGATGCGCGTTCGAGCAGCGCTGCCGGGGTTGGGGTAGTAAAACTGGGAAAAGGAACGACGCGTCGCGTTGCACAGCGGTAACCGGCTGCATCCTGATTCCCCTCCACCACGGAAATCCGAGAGTCGAATCATCCTTTCATTCGCTTTGATGTAGGCCTCAGCATGATCTCGCTATCTCATCAATTCCGCAGTCGGCTCTTCTTGAGCAATCGGCTTTTTCGCTTGAGCGCCCTGGGGTTGGCCCTGAGCTGCTCGGCCTGCGCCACGGTTTCCCAGACCGCCCGTCTGAACCCCGCCGAAAACGGACCGGTCCAGGCGATTTACGAGCAAACATCGAAACCGGCTCCTCGTGACGGCTTCGGCACCAAAACCGTCCGGAGAAATTCTGAATCGGACATTCAGCAATTGAGCTTCACCACTTCCGACGCGGGAGTCACCCGGATACGGAAGTCGGCTCACCTCGATCAGACTGTGGATCAGGCCGTCCGCAGGGAACCGACGGGGATTCAGCAGGCCCAATGGGTGGCGGGTCATTCGTCGGACCAGAGCTTCCGCGACGAGACCAACCCTTGCCCTGTTCCCGGAGAATCCTGTCCTGTTCCCGTGGAATGTTGCGAGCCCGAGCCGCGTTGGCCTGCGGCGGGACCGAACCCGCTGGCAGCTGGCATGATGGCCTGCGATGTCTGCAATCTCCCCTCGACCGAGACCTACGCCGATGAATATCTCTGCGATGGAGGAGATCGGGATGTTGCCGTCCACTATGGTTCGGCAGTGCGACGTGGGCTGGAAACCGAAGACACCATTCTAGAATTTACGGATGCCACCGGGAAAGAGCGGGTGCTTCCCTCAAATAAGGTTTGTATCTACGCACCCCGCTTTGCTTCAGTCCGGACGGTCAGTCGGCCTTATGAAGAATCGACCACCGACGAAGTGGCTGGCGTGGGACAACTGGCAGCCATGGGTGGTGTTCACACTCGCCTGAAAGCCTCGCACAATGTGAAGCGTGAGATGACCGGACGCCTAGCAGTACGGTCCCGAGCGAGCGGTCTTGAGACCGATGCTTTGCAGGGAGTCATTTCGCAACTGCGAAGTCCGTCAGTCCACGACAAGCTGCTGAATATTTACCAGTCGTTGACGTTTGTTCGCTTTGGCCGTGTCGACGATTCCGACTCGGCCCGCCTGAACTACGGAATTCAAGCCTCGTCACTCTGGAGCCGGGAGGAATACCCGGTCATCTCGGCCAAGACCGACATGGTTCTCGAAGGTCACTTTGAAGAGGCCACTGCCGTCATCACCGCCATCGACGAGAAAACCGCCACCGACAATTTGCGGATCGTCAAGCTGGCGGACAAGAATACGGCGGTCCCCGGAGACACCATCCAGTTCACGATCCGTTACGACAATCTGGGGGGGCGTGAAGTCCACCACATCCGGATTGTGGACAACTTGACACCGCGGCTGCAGTACGTCGAAGACAGCACCACCTCGGATCGGAACGGGCGTCTGGTCCTCGAGGATAACGGGGAAGGAAGCCAGATCCTGATCTGGGAACTCGAGGAACCGCTCCCCGGAAAAACCGGCGGGGTCATCACGTTCAAAACCTTGGTCCGTTGATACACACGTGGTTCAACGACAAACAAAGTCCGCGGCGGTGAAAATTCCGTTTTCAGTTTTCAGAATCTTGAATTTTCTTCGCCTCCTATTCGTTTGATTCGTTTGATTCGTGGTTCACAATCTTTGCATTTTTTGAAACGGGTGTGATTCACGAATCGACGGCTGGATTTCAGGGAATTGCCTGAATGCTTCTGTGAGCAGGGGACTACGAAGCCGATCAAGACCGAATCATCAGATCGTCATCGCTGTCAAGTGGGACCGATCAGAGAGCGAAGTCGTTCTGCTTGCTGCGAAGTCAATTCGGTGTCCCTCGCGCGCTGGGTTTGTGGTGGAATCTTTTTTCCACCCAATCGCGGCTCGAATTGCAAAAACGAGGCAGAGTCCGGAATCGCAGGCAAACCCGCTACACACACCGCCCCAGTGTGAGCCCAACAAAAACCAGGATGATTCCGCCCAAAAGCTGGCCCAATAAATTGAGTGCAGCCAGTGACCACTCGGAATGCTCAAGATACCAGCCGGTTTCAAAAGCAAAGGTGGAAAAGGTGGTAAAGGCTCCCATAAATCCTGTCAGTAACAGGAATCGGGATTGTGGGCTGATGACCGTCCGCTCTTCCGCAAGCGACCAGATCAAACCAAATAACAGGCATCCGATCAGATTCACCGCGATCGTGCCCCACGGTAGAAATCGGCCAAAACAGTGTTCGAACAGGCTGACGGTCCCGTATCGCGCTAACGTCCCCGCGCCGCCGGCGATTGCCAGCAACATCATTTCTTTCCACACACTCAAGTCTCCTTTGCTGTGTCCATCATTTTGTTGTCCCCAAGGGCGCAATCAACTCGGGTGGGATTAACTTGGGTATGAGAAAAGCTCCCACGAATGAAACGGGACACCAAGCGACGTGCGCAACAATCCCGCGATGAATCGACAACTCACGCAGCGAGCACAAGTCGCCTCGTAACCATCCACAACAGTCCACAACAGTCGACAACAGTCGGATTCGGTACCCTGCATCAAAGCCCCGGCCGATCGTTATGCCAAGATTCCTTGCACAACCTTCCCATGGACATCCGTCAGTCGGTAATCGCGTCCCTGAAAGCGATAAGTGAGTCGAGTATGGTCGAAGCCCAACTGATGCAGGAGCGTCGCATTCAGGTCATGAACGTGGACCGGATCGGCGGCCACATTGAAGCCGAATTCGTCGGTCTGGCCGTGAACATGCCCCGCTTTCAGGCCCCCGCCTGCCATCCACATACTGAAACAGCGATTGTGGTGGTCGCGGCCATCGTTCCCTCCCTGTACCATCGGTGTTCTGCCAAATTCTCCCCC
>CAMBQP010000104.1 GCA_945869955.1 Schlesneria paludicola DSM 18645 | reverse complement strand
CCCTTTGTAAACAACACGTCCATCCAAGTTGCGGATCGTTTGATTTTCAACGCGAGCTGACGGATCGCCGGAACTTTCGTCCCGCGGTTTCTGGCCTGCGTCCCGCGGTTTCTGGCCTGGACTCGCAGAATTCACGGCAGAGGGATTTCGCAGCCCTGTCTGAGGCGGACGCGGCTGCGGAGGACGCGGAAGAGGAAGCCCCGAATTCACTTGGCCCGACCCCGTTGTTTTTTCCGAGTCGATCGGCGATGTCGCCTGGCTGGAACCCTCGGTTGTCGCCGAAGCCTCGGGGGGTTCCTGATCGGAAACCACTTGCCATTCTGTCGGCAAGCTTTTCTCTGGAGTCAGGCCAGGTGGATGCGTTTCCAGGTTGCCGTGTAAGTCATTGGTTTGCAGAGACTTCGCTGTCGTCGCGTCAGCCGATTCAGTGGAAAGTCGCGGTTGGCGAGATTGCCACCACAAGAGTGCAACCCCGAACAAAACCACCGCGATCGTCAGCCATACCGGAGGCTTGCTGGCTGCTGCGGAAGCTTTGCTAGATGATGAATCGTTACCCGCCATCGGATCAGACTCCCTCTCTGAATGCGCTTTTCTACTTTTCAATTGCGATTTTGCTCAACTGCGATTTTGCGACTTCGCGTTTCTGCGATCAGTCAATGATTTTGTTGATGGGATACTCGACGATTCCTTTGGCTCCGGCCGCTTTTAAGCGGGGGACCACCATTCGGACGAAGGATTCGTCCACGATTGTATTCACATCGACCCAGTCTGGATCCGAGAGTGATGCGACGGTCGGTTTTTGCAATGCAGGCAATTCCCGAATGACCGCAGCAAGATCGGTCCGGCGCACGTTCATCATTAAACCGACTTTTCCTTCGGCGGCCAGGCAACTTTGCAGCATCAGCGAAATGTTTTCGAGCTTGTCTCGCTTCCACGCGTCAGTCCAAGCCGTTTTGTTGGCGATCAGACGTGTGGTGCTTTGCATCACTTCTTCCACGATCCGCAGATTATTGGCTCGCAGGGAACTCCCGGTTTCGGTCACCTCAACAATGGCATCGGCCAATTTAGGGGGTTTGACCTCGGTTGCACCCCATGAAAATTCGACCTGAGCGGTGACGCCATTCTTTTCCAGGTAACGTCGGGTCAAACCAACGACTTCGGTGGCGATCCGCTTTCCCTCCAAATCTTTGACCGATTTCACCGGCGAATCATTGGGGACGCAGAGTACCCAGCGGACCGGCCGACGACTGACTTTCGAGAACATGAGTTCACAAACTTCGTGCACTTGTGCGTTGTTTTCCAGCACCCAGTCGTGTCCCGTGATTCCTGCATCGAGCACCCCTTGCTCAACATAGCGGGCCATTTCCTGAGCGCGGATCAACATGCACTCGATCTCGACATCGTCGATTTCCGGATAATACGATCGAGACGAGAATTTAATCGTGTATCCCGCTTTTTTGAAGAGTTCAGCAGTCGCTTCTTGAAGACTCCCAGCGGGGATCCCCAGTTTAATCAGCTTTTCAGACATGACGGATTCATCTACTTTGGAAGGAAATTTTGGTTTTGAAACGGGATTACTTCTTATAGACCGCCGCAGGATCGAAGACTTGCTGGCCAACGACGGAAACCAACCGAGTTTGGGGGTCAATCTGACGGAAGAAGCAGCTGCGGTATCCCGCATGACATGCCGCACCACCGATCTGGTTCACTTTGACCAGCAAGGTATCGGCGTCACAGTCATAAAAAATCCCTTTGAGCTCTTGAACATTCCCGCTCTCTTCCCCTTTCCGCCACAATTTATTGCGACTGCGGCTGAAGTAGCAAACCCGCCCCGTTTTCAGGGTTTCTTCAAAGGCGGCAGCATTCATGTAGGCAAGCATCAAGACATCGCCGGTCGCCTCATCCTGGGCAACCACGGGAATCAATTCGTGCCGGGAAAAATCGGGGCCATGCATTTCGATCATCGGTCGTCTCTCGGAAGTCATTTTGTCTTATCAGACTTTGTCCAATCAGACGCAAAAGTCAATCAGGTCCCACAATCGTAACCCGACTGCAGGAGGATGTCGAATCGGTAGCGGTTCGACTTGAGCGGTTGTAAGGATTTGGCGATCCATTCCGCGCAGTGGCTTAAATCCTCGAAATGAATGCCAGGTCGTTATTCACGCGTGCAGCTCGATTCCGCCGAATCATTCGGAACAACCCTCATTTTGATGCAAATCCGTGCGGCTGCCCGCGCAGCCAACGTCTCTTGAGCTTGGAACAAAAAGACGGATGGGGGTTGCCTTGACCAGGATTATTCAGCGAATGGATACGCAAGATGCATACCCCAACACCGAGTTGGTTGTTTTCCTGGGTGATTCACGCATATTTTTCGAGGCTCTGTCGCGTGGCGGGGTTGGCTGCGGGCCTGTTCTTGGCCTTGCAGGCCTCGTTTGCGATCGGGCAGAATCCCTTTGACGACCTGCGGCTGCGGATCGAGCGACTCGAGGAGGAGAACCAGGAGCTGAAATCTCGCGTCGGTGCGGGAACACGCCCCGTTCCATTTCAGACCGAGCTTCCCCCGATCCCCCCACCACCCGGGTCGAGAGTGGAAATCGATGCAGGTGATCTTCCTGCGGCAGACACTGACGAAGAACAGCATGTGAACAGCCTGATCGAGAAATATTTGCGGCGAAGGCCACGAGAAACAAACCCTGATGATGCGGCCCAAGAGGGAAAACTCAGCGCCCTCGATACAAAAGTCGCAGGATTGCTCGATCGACTCAACAAAAAAACATTTCCCACGGCGGTGCTCAACGGTTCGATGCAGGCGGATCTCGGCTTCTTCAATCAGGATGCGAATAGCCAGCACACTTATGGAAGGATTGCGAATGGTGCCGATTTCCGCCGGGCTCGCCTAGGAGTGAAAGGAGCATTAATGGATACCGTCAACTACACGTGGCAGATGGATTTTGGATTCTTTGGCCGCCCGACGTTTACCGATGTTTGGGTCGAGCAAACTCAGATTCCCTACCTGGGCAATGTTCGTGTGGGGCAGTGGAAACAGCCATTCAGCCTGGAAGTCGTCAGCAGTTACCGCTACACGACATTCATGGAACGATCCTCCTTGTTTCAGGCTTTTACCGCGTTTCGTCACCTCGGCGTTGGGTTCTACAACAACGCCGAGGATTTATCCGCGACGTGGGCTGGGTCGGTCTTTGTGTCGGGAAACGATCAATACGGTGGCACCTTATTCGATTTTGAAAACGCAGCAGGATTGCGGTCCAACATCAATATGGGGGGGGTTGGCACTGCCGAGCGGCTGACGTGGATTCCTTATTGGGATGATTCCACGAAGGGGGCAAACTATCTGCATTTGGGTGCGGGGCATTTTTTTAATGCACCACCAGGACACACCGTCAGCTTTCGCTCGATTCCCGAGTTTTACATTGGCCAAAACGCCCCCGGCGTGCTCGGAACCAGCGGGCAATCCGCACCAGGCATTTTTAACGGGACACCTTTTTTCGTGAATACGGGTACAAAAAGTGTCACTTGTTACAACGTTCTCGGTACGGAACTCTTGTGGGTGGAAGGCCCATTGTCGCTGCAATCAGAAGCCATGGTCAACTTTGTGACTCAGGAATCGACGACCGCAACGCTCCCTGGGGTGTATTCGCAGATTGGGTACTTTCTGACTGGCGAGCATCGCCCGTACGATCGAAAAGCGGGAGCGATCGATCGCGTGATTCCGAAGAAAAACTTCAGTTTCCGCAAGGATGGCTGTAACCCCGGGATGGGGGCATGGGAAATTGCGGGGCGTTTCTCGTATCTGGACTTGAATGATAAGGCCATCCAGGGGGGAACCATCACCGATTACACTGCGGGTCTGAACTGGTATCTGAATCCCAACGTCAAATTCGTCGTGAATTACATCCATTCCAGTACGAATTATGCGGGTGTAGGGGGCTTGGCTCCCCTTCCCGGCGCCATCAGTCGCCGGAACGAAACCGACATGGTTGGTGCCCGTTGCCAGATGGATTTTTGAAGGATTTCTCGTCCCCCCTTCCGCTTGCGTGACGGGAATACTCGGGACCGATATACTGCAGATTCAAAATGGAGTCGGTGGATGGCCAGTGTCATTCACGGAATTTCTTTTCCTTCATCAACGGAACAATGACGATGGCGCCAGCGGCGATCAGTCCTGAAACAACCCGAATTGGCTGGATTGGGACCGGCGTGATGGGGTCCAGTATGGTTGGACACCTGTTGACAGCGGGATATGCCTGCACCGTGTTCAGTCGCTCCAAGAGCAAGGCCGAGCCTTTGCTAACGCGGGGAGCCCAATGGGCCGAGACCCCAGCACTGCTGGCCGCGCAATCCGACGTAGTTTTCTCGATCGTTGGTTTTCCCAGCGATGTTCGCGAAGTCATTCTGGGGGCGAATGGGGCCTTATCGGGATCGAAGCCGGGGACCGTGCTGGTTGAAATGACCACCAGCGAACCCTCGCTGGCGGTCGAGATTCACCAGACGGCACTCACCAAAGGGGTTCACAGCGTCGACGCTCCGGTCTCCGGCGGTGATATTGGAGCCAAAAATGCGACGTTGTCGATCATGATTGGTGGCGATAAACCGATCGTCGATCTGCTGCAACCGCTCTTTTCCACCTTGGGAAAAACCCTTGTTCATCAGGGAAAAGCGGGATCGGGTCAACATGCCAAGATGGCAAATCAAATTCTGATTGCCACGAACATGATTGGTGTCTGCGAGTCACTGCTGTATGGTTACAAAGCGGGATTAGACCTCCCGACGATGTTACAATCGGTTGGCCCCGGTGCTGCGGGGAGCTGGTCGTTGAATAATCTTGGACCACGGATCATGAATAACAACTTTGACCCTGGTTTTTTCGTCGAACACTTTATCAAGGATATGGGAATCGCCCTGGCAGAAGCCAAACGAATGGGTTTGTCTTTGCCCGGACTGGCCTTGGGTGAGCAGCTTTATTTGTCGGTTCAGGCCAAGGGATGGGGTCGGAATGGGACGCATGCCTTGATGATGGCGTTGGCCGAGATGTCAGGAATTGATTGGAAGAACAGAAAGTCATTTCAATGAAACGTAAAGGTGAACAGTTTGCTGGTTTGACCGTCGCAATTGTGACTCCGTTCAAGAACGGCAAAGTTGATGAAGCCGCTTTGAAACGAATGGTCGACTGGCAAATCTCGCAAGGAACGCATGGGATCTGCCCGGTAGGAACGACGGGCGAGTGTCCGACGCTCTCGACAGCCGAGCATGAACGAGTGATCTCGGTGGTCTGTCAGCAGGCGGCGGGTCGCATCAAAGTGATGGCGGGGACAGGGTCCAACAGCACTTCAGAAGCCATTGAACTGACCCGCTACGCGAAATCGGCAGGAGCCGATGGAGCGATGATGGTGGCCCCCTATTACAATAAACCGACCGGCGAAGGGTTTTTCCAGCACTATCGCGCGGTGGCGGAAGCGGTGGATATCCCGATTATCCTCTACAATATCCCCGGACGAACCGCAAAAAATATGGAGCCCGACGTGGTGGCTCGGATTGCCGAGATCCCCAATGTGGTCGCCATCAAGGAAGCGACCGGATCCATGGATCAGGCCTCACAGACTTTGGCGTTGACCAACTTGACGGTGCTCAGTGGTGACGACAGTTTGACGCTTCCCCTGCTGTCGATGGGGGGGAGCGGAATTGTGTCCGTGGTCGGGAACATTGTGCCGGGGGATATGCTGCAGCTGCTGAAGGCGTTCAAGGCGGGGGATCTCGCCGAAGCCCAGCGGTGGCACTTCAAGCTCTTCTCGCTCTGCCGGGATATGCTCGGGATTGCGACGAATCCGATCCCTGTGAAAATTGCGATGAAAATGCTGGGACGTGACACCGGCGAACTGCGTCTACCGCTCACACCCTTGTCAGCAGCCGAAGAAGATCGCTTGCGAAAGACACTGGTGGCCTACGGTTTGTTATAGTGATTAACGCCTGACATTCTGTTCGCGGCAGAGACGGTTTCGCTGAAGAGACTGTTTCTCTCTAGATCATGGATGCGGGTGAAATGGGATGCGGGGCAATCCTGCTGGTGAATTCAGATTCCATGGGTTCTTCGAGCTTTTCAAACGAAAATCAGGTTGGGGAAGGGTGTTTTAATGGCCTTTGGATTTGGAAAGAAGCGAGAAGACGTTCATGACGAGGATGATGACGAGGAAGAGGAAGAAGTCGATCTGGTGAACTTCCAGGGGGCTTTGAATGGCAAGACTGCGGACATGGCGGCCAATGCACGTCTCGTCCAGGCGGCACTGAGGCCCACCAAAGACTTGATCACGGATGGTTTAGAGCGGCGAGCCGAAACAATTCGGGTCGATATCAAAGGTGAACGAGCCCAAACCTCGCTCTCGATTGATGGGATGCCATTCGCCGGTGGTCGGATGCCGAAACCGCAGGCATTGGCGGTGACCCAGATGCTGAAAGTGCTCTGTGGCCTGGATGCCCGACTGAAGGGTAGACATCAGTCCGGGGGGGTCAAAGCCGAGTTTCAAGGCACAAAATACGAATTGTCCGTCGAGATCTCGCCACAGCCTGATGCGACCGAGCGGTTGATGATTCGCGTTCGTAACCTCAGTCATAAACTGGAAACGCCCAGCGATCTCGGTTTTAGCGAGGCGCTCCGGCAAACGATTCGCGATTTGACGAGTCATCGTCATGGGTTGATTATCTGCTGTGGGATGCCGGGATCGGGGGTCACCACCACGACCTATGCCGTTCTGCGCGGGATCGATGTCTATCTGTACTCGATCTACTCGATCGCGAAGACCTCGCGCGAGTTGCTGAACATCAAGCAATTTGAAGTCCTTCCGAATGATGACTTGCAAACGTCGATGATGCGTATGATTCGGGAAGAAGCCGACGTGATCTTTGTGGATCCGATTCGTGATGCAGAGACACTGCAACAGATTTTCAGCGTGGCAGACCGGATCTGCGTGGTCAGTGAAATGCAGGCCAAGGATTGTTCAAACGCGATTGAGCAACTCGTTCAATGGTCGGGTGATCGACAACAGGCGAGCGAATTGATTGATGGAGTTTTCAGCCAGAAATTGGTCCGTTTGTTGTGTAATCAATGCCGTGAAGCCTTTCGACCGAACCCCAAATTGCTGGAAAAGGTCGGGCTTCCCCCTGAAACCAAAGTCCTTTATCGCAAGGGCGAGCCTGCCGTTGATGAAAAGACGGGCGAGGAAGACGATCCCTGTGAAAAGTGTGGCGGGGTCGGCTTTTATGGACGGATGGCGATGATTGAAACCATCATCATGACCGACCCGCTTCGCAAGTTGATTGCCGAAGGGGCTCCGGTAGATCAACTTAAAGCCTTGGCACGCACTGAGGGTTGCCTGACGTTCCACAAAGACGGCTTGCGTCTGGTGGCAGAAGGAAAAACCTCGCTCGAAGAATTGCAACGAGTCTTCAAAGGGTAGGCGGACCGAAGACTCGCGTTCAGGTCAACGGTCTGGCACAACATGATTACCTGAGAAATCTGCCGTTTGCGGTTTGTGGATTGAGACTGCCGCTGCTTTTGAACTTTTGAAAGCAGCGGCAGGATTTCCTCCCCCGTTCTTGCCCCCGTTGCTCCCTTCCGTTCTTGCCACCAATCGATGAGCCTGCGGTCCATTCGCCGTGAAAACGGGGGGGGATGTTGATCTCGGGTTGGGTCAATTCACTGGAAACAGACTGTTTCGACCACTTTCTCAGCAGTTTTTGCCGGACTTGGGTACGACTTCCCCACAAAATGGGGGCATCTCCCGAAAACTCCGCAAAACTCGGGTTGATCGGTTTTGCGGTCATCGCTACAAGTCCCCCTTCTCCCGTCCCAGAAATTACGTTTGCACGTCTCCTTCGTCCGAAGTCCGGTCGCGGTTCATCATCCGCGCCCAGCCTGCCACCGTAGAGGTGCCTCGATGCACGTGTCGCTTCCTCGACTTTTTCACCATGTCAGTCCGACCAAGCCATTCTTGTTATGGCTCGGCTTCGGCGTATTGGCAGTGGTTCCCTGGCAGTATCTCTGCGGCCAGGAGTATCCCGTTACTCCGATCATCGAACAGCAAATCGATGATCCGCTCGCGGAATGGGATCGCACTGACGGAGCCGTGGAAATCACCACGCCCCCGCCGAGCGACCCCGTTTCCCAGGCGAATACAGCTAAGGGGAATAGAGAGAGTGAACAGCTCACCTCTCCTTCGCTGATTTTCCGGGGACAGAATGCGCCACTGGAAATGAGGCCTATTCAAGTCGACCCTCGACAAAGTCGGCCCGAGATGGACGACCCGGGAATCCTTCAGAGTGATCTGATCTCTGGTCGCTCGGGACAAGCTTATGGAAGCCTGTTTCGAATCGGTGGATTCACTGGTCCTGCGATTGGTCGTAACACGGCAATTTTTCCGCTGGAATGGATGCCCTACTCGCTGATCGATAACAATCTCTTTTTTGCCGATCTTCGTGGATATAAAGGCTCGACCGATACCTGGGGCGCCAACCTGGGCGGGGGCTACCGGCGTTATTTACCTCGCTTTGATCGAATTCTCGGTGTGAATGCCTTCTTCGATTACGATACCACGAGTGGCGCCACGTTTCGGCAAGTCGGTTTTGGCGTGGAATCGCTGGGGGCTTTATACGATGTGCGTGCGAACGCGTATCTCCCCACGGGCTCTTCGTCGCAACAGCTTTCCCTCGTGAACATCGATGGGACCCAGCAGTTCGTTGGTCACAATCTCATTGTGAATCAGCAGAAATCAATCGCTAACGCGCTTCATGGATTCGATGGCGAAATCGGCGTTCCGGTGCCAGGGACGATTCCCCAGCGTCATGATTTGCGAGTGTTTGGTGGTGGATATTGGTATGAAGGGGTGGATATCTCGGCCTTCGGCGGTTGGAAGACTCGTATTCAGGCCAATGTGATCCCAAGCATCGCTCTGCAATTAGAAGTGACTCACGATCAGCAATTCAAAACCAATGTCGTATTCGGTGGATCGTGGAGCTACGGGGGATTCAAGCAGTCTCCCGACCAGCCCCAGACGCAATACGGCCGCATGACGACTCCGATCATTCGTAATTACAACATGATTGTGGGGAATACGAATAAGTTTAACATCGGAGTCGAAGTCATTAACCCTGCGACGAATCAGCCCTATTTTATTGAACATGTTGATAGCCAGGCCACGACCTCTGGAGACGGCACCGTCGAGCATCCCTTTCAGGTTTTTGCCAACGCCCAGAACTCGACTCCCCATGACATTATTTTTGTCCGTGCCAATAGCGTATTTGATGGCGTAGGAGTCGCTCTGGAACCCAATGTTCGCGTCTTGGGTGAAGCCTCAACTGTCCAGCATCTTGTGGCGACGACCGATCCGAACTCGAACTCGGGGCTGGGCAACTCTCTACTGCTGCCGCAACCATCGGGCAATACGCCCAACTCACGCCCGATGTTCCTGCGTGCCCCTGGCGATGGTGTGATTCTCGCCAATAATTCCGAATTTAGCGGATTCCTGGTTGGTGACATCAGCGATTCCACCAGTGGTCCAGCCGGTCGAGGCATTGTCGGAGACGGGATTCAAAATGCCGTAGTTCGTCAGACGGATGTCAGCTTTTCCGGTGATCAAGCGGTTTACCTGAAAAACACCTCTGGAACAATCAGCTTTCTCGGCGACGTGATCAATGATCCGCTCTTTGACGCCACGACATTTCAAGTCGTGGGAACCACCGGACAGGTCATTTTCAGTTCCGATCCTCTCACCGCGACCGCTGGTGTGATTAACAATGTGCAAGGTGCGGGTGGGCGGTCGTTAATCGTTGAACAAACTCAAGCGGGAAGTTCGGTGAATTTCACGGGCTCGACAGTCAACGACACGAATGGCAATGGAATTTTGCTGCGGAATAATGCCGGAATTGTCACCCTCGGAAATGCCCTCGTGAAAAATGGCCTCGGTATCGGACTTGATATCAAGGATAACACAGGATTGATTGGCACCAATGGTCTGCTACAGATCGATGGGTCTGCCAGTGACGCGATCGTGATTTCTGGTTTAGCGACGGGGGGACAAGTCAGCTTCAATGACCCCACTAACCCCGTTGGCGTGAGTATTCTGAACCGTGCCGAGCGTGGCATCTACCTGAATAACAACTTGGGAAATGTGATCTTTGGTACGGGAGTCAACGTGCAAGCCGCCGGCTCGGTTGCAAAGGCTGCCATTGAATACCAGGACAGCAGTGGTAATGTGACTTTCAGCAACAATGTCGCGATCAGCGGCGGTGGTCCTGGATTCCTGATCGGGCACATCGAGGATAACAACCCGAATTTTAACACGGGCCAGTTCTCGGTAAACGGCAACACCACGATCACCAATCCGACGGGAATTGGGATCCAAGTGACGCATGATCAATCGAGGGTTTTATTTAACGCGGGGCTCAACTCGACCACAACGATCAATGAACGAGGCAATATCGGAATTCAGATCCTTAACGATCGCGGCCTCGTCTCATTCAATGGGGCGACGACGATTGCCAATACTGCGGCAACACCAACGAATCGGCCAGCGGTCGATATCCGGCAAAACACCGCACAAACAAACAGTGTCTTTTTCAATGTGCTGAATGTTCAAGGTGCCACCGGTCCGGCCGCGACAGGTTTTGGTGGTGTGGGTGTGAATATTGGAGGTGCGAATTTGGCTGATGCCAACACGGCTCCTGTCACCTTCAGCGTTTTGAACGTTGCCGCGACGAACGGCACCGCGCTGTTTGTGAATCGAGAGGGACAAAACTCTGTGGCCCCCGCATCCGGATTGGCAATCGGTCAGGGAACCATCTCGTCTGTTGGCGGTACAGCGGTTGATATTCGGAACTCCGCGATCAATGTGAACCTGACCAGTGTCTCAAGCTCTGCATCGGCAACACTCAATCCCGATTATGGTATCCAGTTACTCAATAACAGTTTGATTAGTCAGTCAGTGACTCCAGCGTTGGACAACTTTATGTTTACGGTAGGAACCACGACCTCGAATTCCCAGACGACGGGAGGTACGATCAGTGGGGCCTCAATCGCCGCAGTCAATCTGAATCAGACACAGACGAACCTGATTCAAACCGGTGCCGTGAGCCTGAACAACATGACGATTCAGGCGAATACGATGGGTATCGTCGCCAACAACCTGCTGCAATTGAATGTCTCGAACTCGAATTTCAGCAATAACCCAGGCACCGGCCTCGCGGTGGATCAGGGGACGGCCATTGACGCGAAAAATCTTCTTCGAGTCGATATTTCCAGGTCGCTGTTCAATCTGAACGGAACGACATTGAGTGATCATGCGATCTACCTCCAGGCCACGACCCCGCTCGCACAACCGGTGATGGTCAGTTCGACACCCACAAATGGTCGCTATTTGTGGAACATTTCGAATAACACGAACCAAGGTGGGCTGATTGGCGGCTTCACGGGAAGAGCTGGGACGGGTGATCTGGTGCTGATTTCCGGATCAGCTCCTGGCGGGGGCGACCTGCAAGTGACCAACAGCAATACCAATCCCGCCCAGATTTACGCAGTACCGCTGGTCTTCCAATTCCAAAACAATTCGATGCTGGTGCAGCAGCAGGCTGCGGGTCTGGCGGTCAATTGGACGGGACAAATTGATGCAGCCTCGTCGGTCATCAATCTGGTCTCTGCGATCAGCAGTAATACGATTAACTTAACCGGCCAGAATGACGGGATTTCTATCAAAAATGCGACCACGCAGTATACGACGAATTTCGCGATGAATAATAATGCGATCACAGGGACTGGAGGGGGAAACAATGGTCTGTATATCGAAAACTACGGCCCATCAAACTTGCAAATCGGAACATTCACGGGCAATGTTTTTGACTTTACGACTCCTCCGCAGAATCTGAACGGAACATCAATTGACTACGGAATGAATATTTCGATGTTCAACACGACGAACACCAGCTCTTTCGTGAACATTTCGAACAACACGATTACCATGCGAGGCGGGCCGCAGAATCAAGGAATTCTGTTCCCGAGCGTACAAGCCCCCGCGACATTCACTTTCAACAATAACTTGATCACCATCACCAATGCTCAACCACTGGTTGGCCAGGGGATTGACTTTGCACTGATCTCGAAACCGTCGGTTGTCCTTCGCGGCAATGTTTCCAACACGATTCTGATCAACGGCAACGGCCCTGGGATTACATCACAAAACTGGTTTAACCGACAACCCGCCAACTCGACGACAGGACAACTGATTATCAACGGTTTCTCAGGGCCGTGATCGACGAATCGGAAGCAAGGCGAAGCAGCACTTCCTAAAATATCACTGCAGCAAGCCGGGGTAGACTTGCTGCAGTGACTTGTCCGGGCTCGCGATGCAGACTCCAACCCTTCAACCACGTGCTTCGCCGTGGCGAGGGAGGCCTCAAATTCCGTATTCAGTCGGATCTTGTTGCCGGTTCTGACATTGTCCGCATGAGGATGGCGGCAATTTCGGAGGGACTTTCCCGCCCCGAGATCTCGATCGGATGGGCTTCTTCCAGGTTTCGGAACCACGTATGCTGACGCTTGGCGAATTGTCGCGTTCGCGTCTGTATCAGGCGTGAAATTAAAGAAATCCCCTCTGAATGGGATTTGCAAGTTGAAATCACGTCACCTGCCGGTGGCAGATTTCCAGCCGCCATCGCGGTGTTCTGTTCCAGCCAATCGATGACTTCTTTGTAACCCAGACCTTGCCTGGCCGTCTGCCCCAAGGTTTCTGGTCGCATGAGCAACCCGCGAACCTCGTCCAACAGGCCTTGGGCAAACATCTGCTCGACACGCTCATCAATCCGTTGATAGAGCCAGTCTCGTGGGGGAGAGATCCAGTAAACGTGTCTCGGCCGGACGTCCAGGGGTAATGCCCCTTGCGTCTGCAGTTGCGACAGGGGTTGACCAAGCAGTTCAAACACCTCAATGGCGCGAATAATTCGCCGGTGATCATTGGGATGCAGTCTGTTTGCCGTGATGGCATCAATGTTTTGCAGTCGGTTCCAGAGCGAATGAGCCCCTTCGGTCGAGACTTGTTTCTCTAGCTGCTGCCGAAGGTCCCAGTCCGCTGCAGGGCCAGCAAAGACACCGCGTAAAATTCCTTTGAGATACAGCCCGGCCCCTCCCACAAAGAGGGGTCGCTTTCCCCTGGAAATCAGCTCTTGGCAGGCGGCCTCTGCCGCTGCGAGATATTCCGCCAAACTGAATTCCTGGTGCGGTTCCAGAATATCGATCAAGTGATGCCGAACAGCGGCTCGCTCGTCGATGGTCGGTTTGGCGGTCCCAATGTCCATTCCCCGATACAATGTCATGGAATCCATCGCGACGATTTCTGCCCCCAGCTGCTCGGCGAGGCAAAGTGAAGCAGCGGTCTTCCCGCAAGCCGTAGGGCCGACCAGGAACACGCACTTTGCTAATAACTCGACAGAAAACGACATAAATCGACTCATTCCAAACAGGTTCAGGCCCGGGAAATCAGCCTGGCGCGGCTCTGTCCGCAGGATATCAGATTCGAGAAGGAATTCGACCAGCGTGCCACAATCGTATTCTGGCTTCCGTCGGCTGGATTGTGGTTGTTTTTCAATCTGACCTGGCCTATTGTTAAGGTGTGGTGTTTGCGAAAGTCGGACTTCCGCCAGCCCTGTCTGAAACGACCCGTGGCAGGGAAGTGTGGCTGGACTCAACGAACATCAAAATGACAAGCTGTCTTGAAAAAGGGCCAGACCATGATCGTAGCATTGCCTGAGTCTACAGACGGATACCGCATCGCACATCCCTCTCGTCGGGGTTCGACTTTACGGATGCGGCTGCTGATGGTGTTGATGGGAATTCTTGGAGTAGGAAGCTTCCGCATGATTGATCCAATTCCAGCTGCGGCCGAAGACGCAAAAAAAGCGTCACCATCAACACCCGCGAAAGCGGTTGATGGATTGGAAAAAGCGACCTTTGGTTCGGGCTGCTTCTGGTGTACCGAGGCAGTTTTTCAGCAACTGAAGGGAGTCAAATCCGTTGTGTCAGGTTACAGCGGAGGCAAAACCAAGAATCCCACTTATGAAGAGGTCTGCACGGGAAATTCAGGTCATGCCGAAGTCATCCAGGTGACATACGATCCGAAAATCGTCTCGTATCCCGAGTTACTCGAAGTCTTCTGGAAAACGCACGACCCCACAACACTCAACCAACAGGGTGCTGACCGGGGTACGCAATACCGCTCGGTCATCTTCTTCCATAACGAGCCCCAGCAAAAGCTGGCTGACGAATATCTGAAGAAACTCGATGCCTCGGGGGCATTTGATGCACCGATTGTGACCGAAATCTCGCCACTGAAAGAGTTTTATCCGGGTGAGAAATACCATCAGAATTACTTCCGCAACAATCCGGATAATCCGTATTGCACTGCGGTAATCAAACGGAAGGTGGCAAAGTTTCGGGCGGTCTTTAAGGACAAGTTGAAAGAGACGGGGAGTCCTTGACCGGTTGCGGGACGGGCTGTGTAAACGACTGCAGCACGAGCATCATGGCTCCTGTCACCAGGTAGCAATCGGCAAAGTTAAATGTTGCCCAATGAAAGCCACCGTTGAAAAACACAAAATCCAGAAAGTCTCGAACGCCGTAGATCGAGCCCTGTTGATTTTTCCAACCGTGGAGACCGAGTCGGTCGTAAAGATTTCCCAGAGTCCCGGCCAGTAAGAGCGCGCTGGCGATGGTCAGCCACCAGGACTCGACTGCCTGGCCGGTATAAAGAAAGTATCCGATCACCCCGAGGGCGATGATGCTGAATGTTGCAAACAACCAAGTTTGCCCTTGGCCCATTCCCCAGAGTGCGCCGAGATTGAAAGTGGTGGCGAGCTGAAAATCGATGGGAACGCCGAGAAGAGAACCGTTCCAGACGGTATACTCACCGGGACATTTCAACCAGTCAAACACAGCCCACTTAGACCAGAGGTCCCAAACCAAACCCCCAATCGAAAGAATTCCAAATAGGATGAAACGGGGAAAGAGCCGTTGCTTCACTGCGACCCTTGGGGATGCGTCCTGTTCAGCAAGGGAAGTCTGATCACGCTCCCCACAAGCAGCAGTCGAACCGACGGATGCGACTATTGGCTTTCCTCGAGTTTCCGTTCGCATTCAACGCAATTCCTTGCATAGGGGATTTCCCGCAATCGAGTTTTGGGGATCACGGATTTTGTTGCTGGTCGGCCCAATTCGCGGCAACTAATACAAATCCCAAATGTATGGTCATTGATTCGCTCAAAGGCCTCTTCAATTTCATCCAGAACTTCCTGCTCATTCTCAACTCGCCGCAGGGTGAATTCCTGATCGTAGGTTTCAGTCCCTAATTCCGCAAGGTGGGTTGGCGATTTCGATTCAGAGCCATTTTCGTTCCGATCCAGTGCGTCGGCCGTTAAATGCTCGACATCCCCGCGAACGCGTGCACGAAGAGTTTGCAATAAAACCTTGAATTGATCCAGCTCACTTTGCTTCAACATGATTAATCGCTCTTGATGAACCCAATGCAACCGATGGACACTACAACCTGAAATGATAAGTTTCCGCCATGATCAATATCAAGTTGCGACAGACAAAAATCGATTCAAAACCGACAAATCAAATCGCATGTGATTCTTCTCACTGTTTTGCCATGCGGAACGGTTGTGCCTGGTGGGAAAGACTTGATGATTGGTAACATGAAGCAACTCTCATACCAAAAAATGTTACGCGGAGGACGACTCGCGGACCAGAATTCGATTCCCTTGGATCGCGACGACTTCTAATTCGGTGTTTGGTGAAATAAAAGGGCCCTCACTGATGACATCGCTGATTTGATGGTGAAAACGGGCTTTGCCCGACGGGCGAAGCATGGTTAATGCCACCCCCCGGTCACCTGTCTGGAGGGATGATGATCGACCGAGCCCGTTGTGCTCGGTTGGTCTTTCGACCCGCAGGCGAGGTTCGTTGGTAGCCCCGGTTGAAGGAGACAAAACCAGTGAATCAAATCCCGGGATGGCAGGCAGAAATTTCGCCATCGCGAGACCGACCGCAAAAACAATACCGAGTGCAAGCAGGATTTGTCCTGTCTGCCAAGACAGCTCTTCGACGTTCGTCGCAAAATCATAAGTCCAGGAATGCCCTGCCATGACGAGCGAGCCGAGCACCAGCAGAATGCCAGAAACACCAAATACACCAAATCCGGGGATGACGAAGATTTCCAGGCCCAGGCAACCGATTCCCAGTACGAAGAGCACCACTTCCAGCCAGCCCGCAGTCCCCCCCATAAAATTGCTCCAGAAAAACAAACTGAAGCAGAGTACGGAAAGAATTCCGAGAATGCCCGTCATGAAGTGCAATTCCAAATAAATCAGGGCGATTCCCAGCACGATCATCAACATCACCATCGCGGGGTGATTCAGGGTGAATACCAATCGATCCACCCAGGTTTTCTCGATCGGCAATAACTTCAGGCTGGGGGGGATTCCCAACCGTGATTTCAGTTCGTTCAAGTCGTTGACAGGCGCTTCTGTCAGTTTCAATTCGTGGGCACGATTTCCGCTTGCCGTGAACAGCAATTCCCCATTGGTTTCGCGAAGTTGTGCCCCCTGAATCCATTCGCCGTTCGCGGCATGGATATCGAGTTCGCTCATGTACCAGATTTGCCCATGGTCTCGATGCGTCACTTGAAAAACCTTCAGCGACCGATCGGCCATGGCTTCACAGAGGGCGATCGGTCGGTGCTTTTTCTCGGCCAGTTGCCTGAGTGCGACCTTGAGCGGGCTCAGGATTTTTTCCGGGGCACGTTCAAATTGTTGCCCAGCTCTCATTTCAATCGGACCGGCATCCCCAATTTTTGCCTCGGCATGCAGATAGATTTCATCACAACCCAATGCAATAATCGCCGCACCACTGATCGCTTGATCCGGTACATACGCGACCGTCCGGATATTTTTTTCGTCGAGTTTTGCAATGGCATTTGCCAGTGTGATACTCGCAATCAGCAACCCACCGGGTGAATCAATTTCAAAGACAATCGTTTGGGCCTGATCGGCAATCGCACGATCGATCTGCCGCAACAGGAAGTTTTCCTGCAGGCGATCGATGATCCCCTCGACGCGAATCAGGCGGACCTTGCGATGCTCTTTTTCCGGCGAGGGTTCCCGCAGTGATTCCCGTGGTAATCCATACAGCGTTGCAACCGAAGTCCGGTTTTCTGCCGTTTGCGAAACGAGAAAATCGAGTGATCGCGCGACGCTTCCTCGAAAGGTGCCGGTTGCTCCCGGTTCTTTAATTGTTTCGACATTTTCAATCGTGACATTGTTTTGACGCAACGTTTCCAGTTCGTCCTTCGAAATAATTCGGGATTCTAACTCTTCGGCCCCGACCTTGGTCAGTCGAATCCGAACTCGCCAAAGTTGCTCTTGGGGATCCATCATCCCCCGCACAATCGCCGAATTCAGCTTGTGATTGTGCCGCTTTTGAGCCAGCGCCAGCACCCCTTGCTGCTCCTCGCGCTCCAGGGGTTTGCCGCGACCGATATCCCCCAACTCGGCATCCGGGTGCATGACAATCTGCTGGCAGGCGAGTGCAATCAGAACATTGGGACCCGTCACGGTGGCGGGAACCCAAGCCACGGTGGTCACTTGGGAAATCTGAGACGAAGTCAGAAATTTGGCGAGCGCTTGAATGTGATGAAATTGACTGCTCCCCGACTCGATCTGTAACACCAGCACCGCCTGACGCTCTTCTTGCATCGCCTGCTGCTGCAACTTGAGTGCTGTGGTCGAGATGCGTGCGTACGCGATGTCGTCGACGGGACTGGTAACCGTCAGAAACTGACCAACAGGCAATTTTTTCGCGGCTGCAGCCTCATCACCCCCTCGAACGAGGCGAGGGGCCAGCAGGGAATGCGCTGTGAACAAACAGACCCAGGCAAACCAGCAGCCCCCAGAACCGACTTTCGGAATTGCCTGCGGAAAAAGGACCTTCGGGAAGCAGTACATGTTGATTTTATCCTCGACGCGTGTCGCACCTGCACTGAGCCAGCGACGGAAAGCTGGCAAGCGACGGAACTGCGGCTTGCTGAAATCATATCCAGTTCGGAAATCATATCCAGATTCCCCGACAGTGGGGAGGTGCTTGACTCGGCATGATCGCTGGAAAGGCAAACGCAATCGCCGCTCCGTTGGATCAAATCGGGTGAAATGGCCTCTTCGGCTTTTCGTCACCTTGCTGAGTTGGGCAGACCTTCATGCGGGGAACCCGTTCCCCAAAAGCGAAGAACTCACCAGCCGTGAACCTCTTCGCGGCCAAGATTTCCGTCATGCAGCAGGGATGCCACCAACACGGAATTCACCCCCAGCAGACTGAATCGCTGTAAATCTTCGCGGCTACGCACCCCCCCTCCTGTGATGAGATCCAAGCCTGGATACTGACGGCGAATGAATTGGCACATCAAGTCGGTCGATCCTCCCGTGCCCATCCCCACATCGGCGAGATCCAGGACCAGAATGGACTGAACGTGGGCATTCGCCGCCTGTTGAATAATTTCGCCTGCCTGGCTGCTCCACCCCGTTCCCGCGGAAGGAACGGACGGGACACCACTCTTCAGGTCCAGACTGAAGGTCACGTTCCCAAAAAGAGTCACGATTTCCTGCAGATCCGTTGGCGAACGACACGTCTCCAACCCCACGACGATCCCGATTCGTGGATCGAGTTGGTGCAGTTTGCGAGCGTCCGCCGCATGACGAACACCGGCATCAACAAGTAATTCAAAGTCCGCTGCAATCAAATCACGGTAAATTTCCCAATTCGGCGACTGACTCAGGATCGCATCGAGATCCGCGAGATACAACCGTTGCAAACCGAACGCGAGGCGAATCGAACGCGCCACCTGCAACGGTTCGTCGCTGGTCGTCAAGCGGCTGATGATTGGGCGATAGAATTCGCGCTGTCCAGCGACGCCACGGACAACCTTCTTGCCAAGAATGTCGAGAACCGGCAGAATCTTCATCAGAGAAATCCTTTTGGTGACTGGCTGGCGGGCTGGCTAAAATGTCATAAACAGGAATAATCATCAGAGTACGGGGATGGTCCGTCTGAGGACTCTCTTTCCTGAAACGGAACGCCTTCATGCACGCGCAACCCTTTGACCATTCATCGACTCTCAACAAGGAGTGACGCACTTGACTGAACTGAAAATTCCTGCGGTCGGCGACAAAGCCCCCTCATTTGACCTGCCGACCTTCCCCAAGGGTCGCACAAAATTGAGTCAATTTAAAGGAAAGCAAAACGTTGTCCTTTATTTTTATCCGCGAGATGACACCCCAGGCTGTACCAAGCAAGCCTGTGGATTCCGTGATGAAATGGGGGAATTTGAATCTGCGGAAACCGTTGTTCTGGGGGTCAGTACCGATACCGTCGAATCGCACGAAAAATTTGTCGAAAAGTACGAACTCACCTTCCCTCTTTTGGCAGACGAAGATCACGCCGTTGCCGAAAAATATGGAGTCTGGGTCGAAAAAAACTTGTATGGCAAAAAATCGATGGGAATCGCACGTACGACATTTCTGATTGATAAAACAGGAAAAATTGCGGCGATCTGGCCAAAAGTGAAAGTCGATGGCCATATTCGAGAAGTCATCAAACAACTGGAATCCCTGGGTTAAATCCAACGGGCGGGGGCTCGACCCGATTGGTTCCGAAAGTTTCGACACCGGCGAGCCCCGCTGGAGCGTCATAGGGGTCCGTTCGATTGTATCATTCCGTTCCCCGAATCGATTGGAAAATCCGTACCGCCGGGAACTCGTTCACGCCAGCGCCGCTTTTAACAGAGCGCCGATCTTCCCACAGCGCCGTTTTTTCTGCAGCGATGAATTTCCCGAAGAGTCCTCGCCATTCGGGTGTGAACCGGCGGCCCGGTTGAGTAAACTCAGATGACCATGGGAATCCCTCTGCGTATTGATGCGACGACGATCCCCGCCCTCGCTTTTGGCGGGTTGCTGATCGCGGCTGCGCTGCTGTTCGGATTCTTCGTCTGGAAAACCCGTCGTCTGCTCGAACCGGCGGTCGAATCAGACAAGGTTGCCAGGTTGCACGCCGACCGGCAATTCCGTCGACGGATGCAGGTGAGCGTCATGCTGTTTGTTACGGGAGTTTTGATTCCGTTGGGTGATCAGCTGGACAAGCTTTTCCTACAGA
>CAMBQP010000103.1 GCA_945869955.1 Schlesneria paludicola DSM 18645 | reverse complement strand
CTCGACATGAAGGATATGGCGAAGCGGGAATGGCACACCTGCTGGAGCATATGCTCTTCAAAGGGACTCCAGATCATCCTTCCGTCCCCAAAGCCCTGCAGGCTCGCGGTGCCCAATTCAATGGGACCACCTGGCTTGACCGCACGAATTATTACGAAACCCTCCCCGCCAACGACGACAACCTCGAATTCGCCATCCGACTCGAAGCCGATCGCATGATCAACAGCTTGATTCGGGGAGAAGATCTTGCCTCGGAGATGACCGTCGTTCGGAATGAATTTGAACGAGGTGAAAACAATCCCAATCAGATTCTCGGTCAACGAATCATGAGTGCTGCCTTCAACTGGCATAATTACGGTCAATCGACCATTGGAAATCGCGCTGACATCGAGCGAGTTCCGGTCGAAAATCTGCGCACATTCTATCGCAAGTACTATCAACCGGATAACGCCATGGTCGTCGTGGCTGGCCGCTTTGATCAAGCCAAAGCCCTGGAATATCTCGGTCAGTATTTCGGCTCGATTCCCAAACCCGAACGAAAATTAGACCCAACTTATACCGAAGAACCGGCTCAAGATGGTGAGCGTACCGTGACCTTGCGACGAGTGGGTGAAGTGAGTGTTGTCGGTGCATTGTTTCACATTCCCGCAGGTGGCCATCCCGATTTTGCGCCGATCGACGTGCTGGAATCGATTCTCACCATGCCCCCCTCCGGGAGATTGTATAAAGCACTGGTGGAACAAAAAAAAGCCGCCAGCGTCTCCGGTAGCGCCTATGCACTCCACGATCCCGGTGTCTTGAAATTCTCGGCCGAGGTTGCCAATGGAAACACCCCCGAAGCGGTGTTGGACGGCCTGCTGGATACGCTCCAATCCGTGGTCGATCAGGGGGTCCGGGACGATGAAGTCGATCGCGTAAAACAGCGACTGCTCAAACAACGCGAACAAGAAGCCTCGGATTCGCCCCAACTCGCAATCCACCTCAGTGAATGGGCGGCTCAAGGTGACTGGCGGCTTTATTTTGTCTACCGTGATCGCCTGGAACAGGTCACCACGAAAGATGTCAGCCGGGTTGCCCGAGCCTACTTGCAGCCGAGCAATCGTACCGTGGGCGTCTACTACCCCACGAAAGAAGCACAAAGAACTGTGATCCCCGCATCGCCAAACCTCGCCGAAATGATTGGTGATTATCAAGGCCGCAGCGACACTTCTGTTGGCGAAGCCTTCGATGTGAATCCAGCCAAGATCGAAGCCAGAACCCGCCGGACGACCATCGAGGGGATCAAAGTTGCACTTCTTCCGAAAAAGACCCGTGGGAGTACCGTCGTCTTGCGATTGAATCTCCGATTTGGCGACGAAAAAACGCTATTCGGATTAGGCAAAGTTTGCGAATTCCTGCCATCACTCATGACGAAGGGGACCAAGCAACTGACGCGCCAGCAACTGCAGGATCAGCTGGACAAAAATCTTGCCTCGCTTGGCTCATCAGGTGCCGCAGGGGAAGCCACGTTTGTCCTGCAAACCAAACGCGATAATCTCCCCGCTGTGATCGATCTGCTGCGTCAAGTCTTACGGGAACCATCCTTTCCGCCGGCAGAACTCGAACTCCTGAAACAAGGACATCGCGCTGATCTCGAACAAGGATTAACCGATCCGCAACAACTGGCACTCAAGGCGATTCGACGAGCGTTGAATCCGTATCCCGCTGGTGATGTTCGTTATTTCCCCACTGGCAAAGAAGAAATCAGTCTTACCGATGAACTCGATGCGACCGCCATCAAGAAACTCTACAACGATTTTCTCGGGGCTCAGGCAGGCCAACTGGTCATCGTTGGCGATTTTGACGAAGAATCCACGATGAAAGCGGTGTCGGGGATGCTCAAAGGCTGGAAGGCCAAGCAGACCTATGAACGGATTTCTCGTCGTGGCGATGTCCCAATCAAAGCGGAACTGGTGAAGATCCCAACCCCCGATAAAGCCAATGCGTTTTATTTCGGGGGAAGTATCATGCCGATTCGCGATGACCATCCAGAATACCCTGCACTCGTCATTGGCAATTATGTCTTTGGGGCTGGTGCCCTTTCGTCCCGCCTCGGAGATCGGATTCGCCAACGTGAAGGCTTGTCCTATGGCGTCGGTTCCTCACTGATGGCCAGTTCGCTCGATCCCCGCGCAACCTTGACCATGTCCGCGATCTATAATCCTGCCAATCTCGACAAAATCATGACCGCAATTCGTGAAGAACTGGCAAAAGTACTGGATTCTGGTGTCACCCAGAAGGAACTGGATGACGCCCGTCGTGGTTTTCTCCAGAGTCAAGAAGTCATGCGAACCGACGATTCACGTCTGGCTCAAGTTCTCGAATCCACGCTGCTGGCCGATCGGACGATGGAGTATTATTCGATCATGGAACAACGAATTGGCGAACTGACACCCGAAACGGTGCTGGTGGCCTTGAAAAAGCATATCGATCCCGAGAGGATCTTAACCGTTGTGGCTGGCGACTGGGACGCAGTCAAATCGGATAAGAAATAGTTCAGCAAGCCGGACACAATTGGATTCTGACAGAGCCCCTGATCAACAGCCCCTGTTGATCAGGGGTTCCGTTACGTAACATCAACGGATTCGGAACAAAGCCATGTCACTCGTCAAACAATTCTCATTCACCTCGTTCGTCCTGTTCGCCTCGTTCGCGATGGCGGATATTGATTCAGGCCCCAAAGTCGGCACCTCCGTTTCATCACTCAAAGTCTTTGCGGTGACAGGTGATCAGGCTGGCAAAGAGGTCGATATCGCCAACGAACGGGGCCAGAAGGCGACGATCTATGTCTTCCTGCCACATGATCGGTTTGATCGCCCCTTGGCACGTTTATTGAAAGCCCTGGAAAAGGGGGCGATCGATGCCGGTAATGATGCCGGCTTGGTGACAATCTTTCTCACCAGCGATGAAGCCAAGACCAAAGAACATCTGCCAAGGATTCAACAGTCGCTGCAATTTAAGGCAAATCCATTGGTCCTCTTTCCCAGTGCCACCGCCAGCCCTGAAGGTTGGGCGATCAACACCGACGCCCAATTCACGGCTCTCGTGGTCAAAGAAGGGAAAGTCACCGCCACATTTGGCTATCGGTCTGCCAACGATACCGTGGCTCCTGAAATTCTCGCGGCACTGAAAAAGGGGATCGGGAAATCGGCGAACTCCCCATGAGCCTCAAGTCGCCATCCGCCCCTTTCGGTTCAAACCTCTGACGGAATTTCGCTGGCAGTGACCTTGGATTCTTCTTCCGCTTGGGGCTCAATCGGTTTTGGTTGTCCCCCTCCACCCAATCGTTCGATCGCCTGGTAAAAAACGGGAGTCAGAAAAATGCCGAATGCCGTCACACCGATCATCCCCGAAAACACCGCGACACCTAATGTCTGACGCATTTCAGCACCCGCTCCGTGCGAAATCATCAAGGGTGCCACCCCCAGAATAAAAGCGAGTGAGGTCATCACGATCGGACGCAATCGCTCTTTCGCGGCTTCCAGTGCTGCCTCGGCGACAGGTTTTCCCGCATGGTGTCGCTCGCGTGCCGTTTCGACAATCAGAATTGCGTTCTTGGCTGCCAATCCCACCAGCACAATAAAGCCGACTTGAACGAAGATATTGATCTCCAAATGATTGATCCACAACCCAACAATTGCACTCAGCAGGCACATCGGCACTACCAATAACACAGACAACGGCATCGACCAACTCTCGTATTGAGCCGCCAAAACCAGAAAGACCAGTAGAATCGCTCCGATGAATGCGTAGAGTGCCGAGCTTCCTTCTTGCATTTGCAAGTAGGTTAATTCCGTCCATTCGCGGGTCATCCCCCCCGTCAGTTCCGCATCTGCAACGCGTTCAACCGCTGCAATCATCGCACCCGAACTGACTCCTGGTAGAACTCCTCCATTAATTGGAGCGGCGGGAAACATGTTGTAACGATTAATCATGATCGGACCACCGATATCTTCAATCGTCGCCAGTGTCCCCAACGGGACCATGTTTCCTTCGGCGTTGCGGACCTTCAGCCCCCGAATGTCTTCCGCGTGCATGCGGAAACGGGAATCGGCCTGCAAGTTGACTTGCCACGTTCGCCCGGCAAGATTGAAGTCGTTGACATAGGTTCCTCCCAGATAAACTTGCAGTGTTTGAAACGCGTCACTCAATTTCACCCCCAGTGCTTTGCACTTGGTTCGATCAATGTCGATATAAAGCTGCGGTGTGTCTGACCGAAAACTGTTGAACATTCCCACAATCCCTGGCTGGCGATTCCCTTGAATTGCCATCTGGTCGGCACGTGCCTGCAACTCTGACAGCCCCTGTGCTCCCCGATCCTGGATCATGATCTTGAATCCCCCGGCAGATCCTAACCCATCCACCGGAGGGGCCCCGAACACAGCGACTTGTGCATCCAGTACCTCATGAAACATCCGTTTGCGTAACACCGCCCCAATCGCATCGGCACTCTTGGCATGATCGCGGCGGTCATGAAAGTCGTCCAGAATGACGAACAGCGACGCAAAGTTCGAGCCGACCGCATTGAGCACAACCGACTGGCCCGCAATCCCCAGAGTGTGGGCAACCCCCTTTGTTTCCGTTGCGATCTTCTCAACCCGTTTCAGGACATCCACTGAACGATCCAGCGAGGCCGAATCGGGGAGCTGCATATTGATCAGCAAATAGCCTTTATCCTGAGACGGAATAAACCCGATCGGGGTTTTCATGATCCCCACATAGGTCAATGCCAGTAGCCCCCCATACACCAGCATGACCAGCGAGCTGACCCGCAGCAAACTGGAGACCATCCGCCCATAAACGTGCGTGATCGCATCAAAACCACGATTGAAAATTTGAAAACATTTCGCCAGAAACCGATTCATCCCCTTCGCAATCAACAGTCCGATGATGGCGCCGGGTATCGCCAGCACCAGCGTCAGTACCCACGAGGCGACGGCACTCTCTGAGAAACTCCCCAGCCGAGCCACCAGCGGGGACAGCAGTTGCTGGCTGCCCCAACCCAACAGTCCCGCATATCCCCACCAGGGAAACGCTTCCCGATCATCGTGTCCATGTCGACGATGTTTGAAAATCTGGACCGCGCGTGAGGGGGTCATCGTGAGCGCATTCACCGCAGAAATGATCATTGCTGCAGAAATGGTTAACGCGAACTGCCGATAGAACTGACCGCTGATCCCAGGCAACAGCGCACTCGGGAGAAACACCGAACTGAGGACCAGTGTGATGGCAATAATCGGCCCGGTCAGTTCATTCATGGCGTTAATCGTCGCCGTTCTGGCATCACATCCTTTTTCCAACCACCGCTCAATCCCCTCTAACACCACAATCGCATCATCCACCACGATCCCGATCGCCAGGACGAGGCCGAATAATGTCAGATTATTCAAGGTGAATCCCAGTAACCACATCACGGCCATCGTGCCAATCAACGAGACCGGAACATCGATCATGGGAAGTGTCATCGACTTCCAGTCTTGCAAAAACAGCAGTACGACAATCGCCACGAGAATCACCGCATCCCGCAAGGCCTTGAACACTTCGCGAACGGATTCTTCCACAAACGGTGTCGTGTCATAGACGATTGCGGTATGCATCCCCGGTTCAAACCGTTCTTCGAGTTCCGCCACCTTTTTGCGGATTCTGTCTGCGGTTTGCAACGCATTGGAACCCGGCATCTGATAGATCGCCATCCCGACAGACGGTTTTCCGTCCAGGGTACACGAGGTGTCTTCGTTTTTGGCTCCGAGCTTCACACTGGCCACTTCACCCAATCGCGTCGGCTGACCACTCGTCCCCGTTTTGACCACGATCTGATTGAAATCGGTTTCCTCGATTAATCGCCCCAGTGTCGTCAACGTATACTGGAAATCGAGTCCCTCTTCGGTGGGGGGCTGACCAACACGGCCTGCTGCGACTTGTACATTCTGTTCTTTCAACGCATTAACGATGTCCCCTGCCGTTAAATTCCGTGAAGCCATCTTCTCGGGATCGAGCCAGATCCGCATGCTATAGTCCTGCTGTCCGAGGAAGGAGACATCCCCGACCCCACCAATCCGCAGCAGGTCGTCACGCATTTGAATCGTGGCATAGTTACTGAGAAACAATTGGTTGAATTTTGGTTTTCCAGTTGATTCGTCCAGATCCGAGAACAAATTCACGACCAGCAGAATGCTGGGTGACTTCTTCTTCGTACTGACCCCGGTGGTTTTCACGACATCAGGCAACTTCGGTAATGCCAGCGCCACACGATTTTGTACCAGCACCTGAGCCATATCGAGATTGGTCCCCAACTCGAATGTCACACTCAATCGATAACCACCGTCGTTCGTACATTGCGACGACATATACAGCATCTTTTCGACGCCATTCACTTCCTGTTCGATCGGTGCCGCGATCGTCTCTTGCACCACATTGGCACTCGCCCCCGGATAACTGCACGAGACTTCGACTGTGGGGGGAGTAATCTCGGGATACTGAGCAATCGGGAGCGTCACGCCTGCAGCGAGTCCCGCAAACACGATCGCGAGCGAAATCACGATGGCGAAGACCGGCCGGTCAATGAAAAAGCGGGCTAGCATGCAAAATCACCTCGTGAGGATGTCGACACCAATCAGAAAACTCGACAGTGATACAGTAAAAGTCCGCAACCGCGTGGTGTCCGATCCGTTGATCCCGTCCACCATGGATCACGACCCCAGAACGATGCCGACTCGATCTGACGAACGAAATCCAGGGTTGACCATGACGCCAGGGTTGGCCATGACGCCAGGGTTGACCATGACGCCAGGGTTGACCATGACACCAGAGTTGACCATGACGCCAGGGTTTGCCATGAAGTTAGTGCGGTTGTCCCAATGTCGGTTCGCTCGCGCTGACTTTGGCCGAAGCCGTTTCCTGGTCGAGCTTTACCTCGATACCGGGACGGACCCGCTGCTGTCCCTGCACGACCACACGATCGCTTGGCTTAAGCCCCGTTTCGATGACACGCAACGCTCCATCACGACGACCAACCGTGACATTTCGCCGTTCGATCTTTTGCTCTGCCGAGACAACGTAAACATAGCGCTGTCCCTGTTGCTGTGCCAAGGCCCGCTCGGGAATCAATAATCGAGATCGGGCGGGACCCAACTGCATTTGAATTCGAATAAACAACCCCGGAGTCAGCTTTCGCTCGGAATTGGGAAACCGACCCCGAATCTGCATCGTTCCTGTACCAGCATCAATTCGGTTATCGACGACATCGATCACCCCCTGGTGTGGGAACCCGGTTTCGTTGGCCATTTCAAGGCGAATTTCCACATTATCCCGATCGCGGGCTGAGTCGATTTTGTGTTCGCGAATTTTTTGCTGAATATCGAGCAGCGTTCGCTCATCGATATCAAAATAGGCATAGATGGGATCAAGCGACACAATGGTGGTCAACGCCGTGCTGTCGGCAGTCACCAGGTTTCCTTCTGTAATCAATTCTCGACTGGTTCGTCCGGAAATAGGAGCCGTCACCTTCGTAAAATCCTGGTTGAGCTTGGCTTTGGTCACGCTCGCTTGAGTCGAGTCGACCGAGGCCTCGGCGTGTGACAAATCGGCGACCGCCTTATCATAGTCTGCCTGCGTGCTGATTTTTCTCGCATGCAACTCTTCCGCTCGCAGCATCTCGGCCTGCGCCTGCTTCAAGCTCGCCCTCGCCGTCGCCACGGTGGCTTCACACCGTTCCAATTCCGCATCATAGGGTCGCGAGTCGATTTCAAAGAGCAATGCCCCCGCTTCGATTTCTCGACCCGGCTTGTAATGGATCTTATTCAGATACCCGCTGACGCGGGCTCGAATCTCCACGGATTCGACCGCATCGGTTCGCCCAGTGAACTCGGCAAAGTCGGCCAGCTCCTTTTCCAGCGGTTGTGTCACGACCACCGCAGGGTGTTCACCCGCGGCCGGGGAGGCCACACGCTGTTGCTCACAGCCCATGCTGGTCACGAAGAGCCCGCAGACGCAGGCGAACTTGATTGAGTCCCTGATCACATCACCATTCCACATAGACCACCTTGATCGATTGCATCGAAGGGAAGACAAATCCTGAAAAAACAGATCACATTCACGCATCACGAAATTCTGATCTTTTTTTCTCGCTCGCGAAGCGCTGAATCCATTCTAATTGATTTCAATTTTAACAATTTTCTGTTGTCAGGAACAGCATCGCCAATTCTCTTACTCAACAGGTCAGTCACGGGCCTGCAGCGGATCTTCTGCTCTTTTTCGCGGAGACCATTCCAATTCAATCCAAAAAGAGAATTCAATCCGGATTGAAATTCTTCTTCACATCGATCGATCGCCAGCAATACCATGACGCGACGGTCGAGTAGGGCTTCCAAGGCTCGGCAATCGCCAACAATTCTCGTTTTGACGGAAGTCCCTCGAATTGGTAAAGCTCTTGAATCGACGAACGGATCACCAAATCCTCGTGCGGAAAGACATCCAGTCGCCCCAGAGAAAACATCAGAAACATCTGCGCGGTCCAGCGACCAATCCCTTTCACCTGAATCAGTTCTTTAATCGCGGCTTCATCGGATAAGCGACCGACTTGATCCAGACGGAGTCGCTTGTCGAGAACCCGACCCGCCAAGTCCTTTAAATACGAGACCTTTTGCCGCGACAACCCCACCGCACGAAGTTCGTCTTCACTCTGCTCCTGAATGATGGCGGCCGAGACAGAATGGGGTTTGAGTCGTTCTTCCAGCTTCAGGCGAATGGATCGTGCTGCCTTGGTCGAGATTTGCTGCGATAAAATCGATCTGACCAGCATCCCAAATCGATCCCGCTCGAGTTTCAGAGTAAACGGACCCGCTTGATCAATCAGCGCGCGCATCACCGGATCCACACGCTGTAAATGTTGAATCGCGGTTTCAATCTGATCTGATGTCCATGCCATTGGGTTGCCTCGAACTGATTGCTGTAACGTGCCTCGAAAACCCCTCGGCAACGTGGTCGTGAATTCTGATTTTCTGAATTCTCGACAAAAATGACCACCGCTGCCGAGAAATCGCTTATAGTCTGTGACACCTTGCTGATTCCATCATCAGAGAAACTCAATCGATGGCGCGCCCACGTCAAACTCACCCCATCCATAGTCCAGCAATGCTCGCCAGCGATGCCGCCACCGTGATCTCTGTGGCGACTCATTTTCGTAAACTCAAGTTCATCGCCACCTCATTTTCCGAGTTATCGATCGTCGGCCAGCGAGGTTATTTTCAACCCCACGAAGAAGAAACCATCCGACACTTGCAAGTTTCCTACTGGCAAGCTCGCTGTGCACTCATCGAAGTGGTCACCTCGCTGCATCGCGAATCCCTCGCCAACTCAGCTCAACGTGAGTCCCTGTTTTTGATCGCCTTTGCCGGGGCGATTGTGCTGATTGACGCCGCCCGTTTTCTACGGATCCAATTTCAGGCTCACCCCGTCATCCGGGAAAAACTGAATGAACCCGAACCGAATTTCGGACTTCCCCTCGGAATGTACGATACGATCCAGGAATCGCTCACCCGGCCACTTCACATCTGGCATTTATACCACGCCATCAGTTACTGGCAACAACAGGAACCTCTGTTTCGCCAACAGGCAACCCAGGACCCCCAGACACGAGACCTGCTGACGATCGTTGATGAACGAATCCAAACCCTGACGGTTTCCCTTCAGGAATATGCCTCGGCTCGGATGCGGTTGCACTCACGTCAGGTCTGGACGAGTTTGCGTCGGGATCTGGTCAGCCAGGCACTGTATGGATTACAGAAATTGGCCGGTGACCTGGCCGCACAAATCTCAGTCCGACCTGGACATCGCCCCGGACTTCCCCCGGCGATCGTCGAAGAATTGCGTCAATTGTTGTTGCCCGGTGATGTGATTATCAGCCGTCGGGATTATGCCCTGACGAATTATTTTCTCCCAGGCCACTGGCCGCATGCCGCATTGTATTTAGGGGACGCGGTCGAGCTTGAGCGTCGTGGGCTTGCGACCCATACCAATTTTCAGTCGCGCTGGATGAACGTGGTTCACTGCGATTCCGAAGAGCCGAAACGAGTTTTAGAGGCCATGAAAGATGGCGTACGAATCCGTTCGCTTCGTTCCCCGGCCAGTACCGATTCGATTGTCATTCTGCGCCCTCAACTCTCGGACAAGGATGTCACCGAAGCCTTGGCTCGGGGGATGTTTCATGAAGGAAAGCAATATGACTTCGGCTTTGATTTTACCCGCTCGGATCGGCTGGTCTGTACCGAGGTTGTCTATCGGGCTTACGAAGGTGTCGGGGGAATGGCCTTTCGATTGACCCAACGTGCCGGTCGAATGACGTTGTCAGCAGATGACCTGTTAGCCATGGGATTGAGCCATCAACATTTCACGATCGCCGCAGTCTATGACCGGGAAACCGATCAAAAACTGGTCACAGAAACCAGAGCCGAGCAAATTGTTCGTACAACCATTGAACGGTCTGCCTGATCCAATCGGGATTTTCATGCTGGTACCGAAAATCACGAGCGAACCGCTGGTGTCACATCGGCCAACGAGGCATCCGGAACGGTAAACGAATTCTTCAAGAGATCTTCTTCACCGTCATCGTTGATCAGGTCTGGATACCGCATTCCCGGCAGCATCGTTACCGCAAAGATCTCGCGGACCGCCGTATCAAATCGCAAAAGAGCCACCACCTGACCGGATTGCAGATTGACCACCGTGACCCCGCAAGTCCGCTCGTTCTCATTCAATCTCTGCGTAATCGGAATCCCGCTGAAGACCGCGCTCTCGCGGACCTGCGACAGGCCGATAAACGCAAAGTTCCCTGCGAAATCGACCCCACGGGTAAAACCAGGAGCTTCGGCGATCGGGTGATATTTCCCTGTTGTGGTATGGTCAACGTATCCAAAGGTGCCAGTTCCCGACTCACAAAGCCAAAGTCGCCCCCCATACCAGCGCGGAGAATGCGGCATAGAAAGACCGCGCGTGATGACCTCACCCTTTTCAATATCGAACAAGACTCCCCCCGTGGCTTTGTTCTCACGCCATCCCGCCGCCGTGTCCGTCTCGCCCAAGGCAGTCACATACCGGGGTTTGCCATTGACCATCGCGAGACCATTCAAATGGCAGCGATCGGTCGGTTCGAGTGCCGAAATAAACGGCGGTCGCCAACGGGGTGAAAAGCTGGCCGAGCGGTCGATGGTACACAGGCAGGAAAAGCGCGTGTTCACGACCCATAATTCGTCATTCGTTCCCCACGCCATTTCATGAATCTGAATATTCCCCGTCACGTGACACGAACGAGGCAGAAAGCAACCATCGTGTCGCCCCGGGGGTTTGAGTTTGGCGGCGACCGCCCGGACGTTGACATAGTCCCAAATCTGGATCGAGGTTCCGATCGCCAAGCGGTCTTTGCTCAGCGCCATTCCCATCGGTGACTGGAAAATCCGAAAATGCGTATTCAGGTGATCTCCCTCGTCGCGCACAATCACCAGCTTCCCCGCCTGATAAGTGGTTGCCATGAACGAGGTTCCCAATTGCCGCAGCAACGCCGGAAAATTGGGCGTATGAACCGCACGCAAGGGGGCCGAATCATCGGCCATTTGGGCGACGGGTCCCGCTTCGGTGGAGGGAGCTGTCACGCTCTCAGGCATGGGTATGCCTGACACAGGTGAGTCACCAATCGACATGGAGCATTTCCCGTAAAAAAAGCATCGGAACCGAAGTGCAAAACCGATTTTGCTAATTAAAAACCCCCTGACCAGGAAATTCATAGACTTGGGAAGAGGGAAGAATTATTCAAGTGTCTCTCATTTTGATCGAGAACTCAAGTAGACCGTTGTTGACGGCTCCGATGAATGCATCCCCCGATGATCGCGGTGAGCGACATTAGCAACGAAGAGGGCGCAGGGATCGACATCACGGAAATTGTACCACTGGACGAAACCGTTGTGATCGCCAGTATGGATTCAGAACTGACGACTGTCAGCGCATTTCACGAGCCATCGTAGAACGACGAGCTCGCGCGATTCAGCGAGATCTTGAAGACATCCCCCATGTATTCGTCGTTCCTGGTGCAGAGTACTGAAACACCAGATTCGCCAGCAGGCACGTGGTCCCATTAGCGATCGTCATCGCTCCGCTCACTGCTGAACCATCATCAATGTCGGCACCAGCGAGTTCTGTATTGTAACCCGAGCCAGCCGGATCGCTGGCAACGCCAAACACCGTCGCGGTGTCTTGGGCGAAGCTCATCCCGTGATACACATAGGTTACCCGCATTTAAAGTGGGATTGGTCAAGTAATCTGCAGGTGAAACAAATTCCAGCGATGTGACAGGGACAACCGCATTCGACGCGTTGGAGGTGATATCAAATACGGCGGTCAATTGCCCCAAATCATCCGAGGAATTACTGGTGATCCTCACCTGTGCGGTCCCTACCGACGGTGACTGCACCGAAATGATCAGACCCGCATTGGCCGAAGAAGCCAATAACATGAACAGCCCCAGGGCAAAAAAACTCGATTCCATCGCATTAGAATTTCCTTTTTGTAGAACAAACTGAAACAGACAGAAACACTCTTGAAGCAGGCAACCAAGATCGAGTGATTCCAGAATCAATCCGAGATCACTCCTTGATCACCCACTTTACAAATGCCTCAACAGACAACGCTGTTGGTAACCGTTCACAGTTCGGGGACTGGCTCCGTCTGCGGTTCCTGTCCCCGTTCTTCCGCGACGTTCGTTTTGCGGGGAAAAATGTGTCTGCTACCTCCGTTCGCTCATCAACAACGCCACCTCCTTCCTTTGATCCTCACGGTTGGGTGATTTTACAAACAAACGACCGTAGCGGGAGACCAAACATCCAAACGTTTGGAAAGAACTTTCAAAACTGTCGCCCCCAGAGCCGGCGGAGAAATCAACGAGGTCAGGAATCGTTTCCGTCGATCGACTGAAAAGTCACTCGACGACACAAAGACCTCCTTTATTGAACTTCTCTTCTTTTTATTTGATCGATCTCGCGTCGCCAGAGGATACCTAACAGGCGAAGAGTACCGCTTCACTGGGGACTCGGAAGCAGTGCCACCCGAGCGGTTCTTAGCTGACCAGTCGTTGCTTCCACCGACGCGGGGACGTTGGAGAGCGGATTTTGCCTTGGCTGGTTGGTAGCTGATCGGTCGGCGAATCGGCGGTTTCTGCCGCTCGCTTGCCAAACTTCGCCCCGCTAAAGCCGTCACAATCGGCATTGCAGGCACTAGCGGCCTGTTACCTTGAGACTCATCATTGCAACGGTTCCCTTTCCTTCGAGGGGACTTGTCCGCATCGTCGATACCTTCGGCAGGACTGTCAAAACCATTACGCATCGCGATGGCAGATTTTTTATTGTGCGTCGATTGGGGATGCTTCACGTGAACAGAATTAAAACGCTGCGATTTCGACTCAGAATGCGACTCTTTCAGTGTGGGCTGATTGCCGCGACCCTCATGCTGGGCTGTACATCGTCCCGCTGGGTGGCCGATCGGACAACCGTGTTGGGGCGTGGCCTTGGCCCATTTCAGCAAAAAAAAAGAGGGACTTGCTCGACGCGAGTCTGCCGGATCAGACTTGAGATCCCAGGAGAATTCGTCAGCAAAATCGGCGGCAACGGATGACAAGAATTTGCTGACGACGCAGCAGGAGAAAGCAGAAAAGGGGACTGGATCTGGGGATTCCCGACACAATTCAATTCGTCAGGTCAGCGATAACAGCGATCCACAATCGCTGGCCGAAATTGTCGCTGCGAATATTGCGGCGCCACCAGCGAATCCCCCTTCGGCACAAAATACGGGGTCGTCGAAACGGCTGCAGATTCCCACAGAACTGCCAGGTGCAGCGGCCCCTTCGATCGACCTGCCGCCGCATGATGCCGACGATACTCAAGGCCGGATGAAGGATATCCAGCAAAGTTTTGGGGCGTTACCCAACGTCGCGCAGGGACGCGTCAATTCTGCTGCGGCAGGCCGAAGTTACACTCTGGATGAACTGCAATCGGTGGCACTCGCCTCCAACCCAGTGATGACGCAGGCCGGGGCGCGGGTGATCGCCTTGCGCGGTACCGCGTTACAAGCGGGGCTGCATCCCAATCCGGTGATTGGTTATGAAAGTGACTCTGTTGGGTCCAATGGGAATCCCAACTATCAGGGTGGCTACATCAGCACCATCATTAAAACCGCCGGCAAACTGGAACTGGCGGAATCGGCTGCGAACGTGGATGTCTGGAATGCCGATTTAATGCAGCAGAAGACCCGGATTGAACTGATTACTCAGGTTCGCGGTGCCTATTTCGCGGCCTTGATTGCTCGTGAAAACGTCAAAGTGACGGAAGCACTGGTCCGATTTACGGACAGCGTCTATCAGATTCAGCTGGACCAGTTACGAGGGGGTTTGGTTTCGACCTACGAACCGATTCAGTTGCGGGCACTTGCGGTTCAGGCGAGAACGGCACTGACGCAAGCCCGGAATCGGTATGATGCGGCGTGGCGCCAACTGGCGGCTACCGTGGGGACACCCGACCTGCAGATTGGAGAACTCGAAGGGTCTCCGGATATGCCGATTCCGGATCTCGACTACGACAAGGCACTCCCTTACGTCCTTTCGAATCATACCGATGTGATTGCCGCCAGGAATTCGGAGACCCAGGCCCGGATCAATCTTCGCTTGCAGGAAGTGACCCGGATTCCGGACCTGAATTTCTATACGGCATTACAGAAAGACTTCACCACCGCTCCCATTTATCGCCTCACCTACAATATGCAGGTGGGGGTCCCCGTCCCGATTTTCGATAAAAATCAGGGAAACATTCTGAACGCAAATGGCACCCTGATGAGGGCCGCACAGGAAGCGGCACGCGTGCAGAATGATCTCGCGACGAAGCTGGCCGATGCGACGGAACGTTACGCGAACGCCAGCAATCTGGTGGAAATGTATCGCGATCATATTCTCCCTGATCAGGCACGCGCCTACCGGGGGGTGTACGAGCGACACCAGCAACAACCCGATCTGGTCGGTTTTGCCGATGTCGTGACGGCCCAGCAAACACTCTTGGTCTCGATCGGAATCTATATTAATTCGCTCGCAACTCGCTGGCAGGCCTTTACCGAGGTCGGATCATTGATTCAGGCCGAAACCATTGGGGGAATCGAAGCGATCATGCAGAGCGGGGAAATGATTCAACCGGAAGAAACACCGATGGTGGTTCCACCGCTGCCAACCTTGGAACTAAATCGATGAGTTTTGCTCTTCATTCCAGCCGGGAGGAAGTGTCTCGGAACCAAAACGTTCTTCGAGCCAGGGATCGCCGTGATTGTGGTATCCCTGCTGTTCCCACAGTCCTGGCTGGTCCTGGTCGCTGAAGGTCAGTCCACAACACCATTTGGCGCTCTTCCAGGCATATAACTGGGGGACCACCAGGCGGACGGGGCCGCCGTGCTCGAAATTGATGGGAATACCATCATGCGTATCCGCTAAAAGTACGTCAGCTTGCAGGAAATCAGCCAAGGGCATATTGGTTGTCCAACCATCGTCGTTGCCGAGTGCAATCACATATTTTGCAGTGGGTTTCACGCCGGCTCGCTGCACGAGTTCCTGAATGGCAACTCCTTCCCAGAGATTGCCGAGTCGTGACCAGCGGGTGACGCAGTGGAAGTCGGAAAAAACTTTCACGCGGGGGAGCGCCCGGTACTCGGACCAACTGAGTGACAACGGGCGTTCGACCAGTCCCCGAACTTCGAAGGTCCAATTTTCTGGTGGGATTTCGGGAGTGGGTCCCCATTGCAAGACGGGCCACTTCCGCGTCCGAGACTGCCCTGGAGGAATTCGGTTCTCGCGACGGGTGTCAGGACTGATGATCACCCCTTCGGGGATAATCGTTGGGTCTGCGGGTTCACCGGTTTGATATTTGGGATCCTGATCCAACATCGGTTGACCTTTTCAATAAGTGTGGCAGGGGAATCCATCAACACAGCGGCAACCGTCTGGGGTTTGGATCCATTCACAGGGATCTCGTGATCCTGTGAGCAGCGGATGGTACGGTAACACCCAGTAGGCATCTTGTGGATTCGTCCGGAATTTACAATGTCACCGCGGTAGCGAATACCGAGTCACCGCGGTAGCGAATACCGAATCCCGATCTGTGGATGCGATCTCTCTTCAATTTCGATCCACGAGTTCTCGCGGTGAGATTGTTGCCGGTGAAAAATCCGGTTACCCTTCCAAACACAGAAACGTCCTCGCGAGATTGGGTATGTTTGCATCCAAGGGATGGATTTCATCCCCACTGTCGCTCCCGAACATTTTTTGATGGCAACTGAATGAACCTTCAACTGAACGACCTGGCTTCTCAACTCATCGAAGACATCAATGAAAGCCCTGAAGATTATCGGATTGCCCGGCACGAACTGGACAACAGCGGTTTGTTGCTGGATTTTGGCGTTGAATCGGAAGGGGGGATCGAGGCGGGGATCGCCTTGGCGGCCATTTGCATGTCCGGTTTGGCGGATGTTTCGTTGACTCCAGGGATGATCGGTGATCTTGGGTGGCCACACATTGCGGTCGAGACCGATGCCCCCGTGGCGGCTTGCCTGTTCAGTCAATATGCGGGCTGGCAGATCAACGTCGGAAAATTCTTCGCCATGGGCTCAGGGCCGATGCGGGCAGTTGCGGCAAAAGAGCCCTTGTTCGATAAGTTATGGTATCGCGAAGAGGCCGATCAGGTCGTTGGGATCCTGGAAACCGGCAAGCTTCCAGGGACTGATGTCTTTGAATACATCGCGACGGCCACCGATATTGATCCGGAAAATGTCGTACTCTGTGTGGCACCGACATCGAGTATGGCGGGAAACCTGCAGGTCGTCGCCAGATCCATCGAAACGGCGATGCACAAATTGCATGAGCTCGGTTTTGATGTGAACCGCGTCCGTAGCGGCTACGGAACCGCCCCCCTGCCACCGGTTGCGAAGAATGATCTCGAGGGAATCGGTCGGACCAATGATGCGATCCTGTACGGGGCGCGGGTGACGCTATGGGTCATGGGTGACGACGAGTCGATTGCCGAGATTGCCCAGCGCGTCCCCTCGTCGGCGTCGGCGTCTTATGGGAGGCCGTTTATCGAGATTTTTGAAGCGGCCGGCCGCGATTTTTACAAGATCGATCCCCTGTTATTCAGCCCAGCCCAGGTGGTATTTCAAAATTTGGAGACCGGTCGCGTCCATATCGCGGGCAAAGTCAATGAACCGGTCTTGCGAGCCTCGTTCGGAATCTCTTGAAACCCGCATCCTCAATCGACTCAAGTCGACCCATGAAAATCGGCATTCTTGCCAGCGAAAGCAGCTGGTACTACCGGGATATCGCACGAGCGGCCCTCTCACAGGGACATTCGTGCGAACGGCTGGACTTTGCCCGGATGGTGGCCCGCACCCCCTCGGCGGCGGCGGCGACGACCATAATTCCAGCCGAATCGATTGCCCAGTTGCTGCAATCGTTACCCCAACCGGAATGGCCTGGATCAACGGGGCAGGGCCTGCCCCAACATCCGTCAAGCCCTGCTGCCGCTCAGGGAATTTTCGTCCCAACTGCTCACATCGACCCGATGGACGTGATTTTGGTTCGTACGATGCCACCCGGTTCACTCGAACAAGTGGTATTTCGCATGGATTTGCTCGCACGGCTCGAAGCAAATGGGACGAAAGTGGTGAATTCGCCTAAATCTCTCGAGTGTGCCGTCGACAAATTTCTGACGACGGACCGGTTGCACGCGGCAGGCCTTCCAGTGCCCGAGACGATCGTGTGTGAGCATGAAGAGGATGCGATGTCGGCATTTTTCGCATTGGGCGAAGACGTGGTGGTCAAGCCGCTATTTGGGTCTGAGGGGCGGGGGATTGTCCGTGTGAGTGACCCCGATCTGGCACACCGTACGTTTCGCACATTGATGCGGCTGGATTCGGTGTTGTATCTGCAGCGGTTCATCAATCATGGTGGATTTGACGTGCGGATTCTGGTGCTCGGGAATCAGGTTCTGGGTGGGATGAAACGGCGATCGCCTGGCGATTTTCGCACGAATGTCGCTCGGGCCGCGATCGCGGAACCACATTCGCCAACGCCCCTCGAAATGGAATTTGCCTTGAAAGCGACCGCAATCACGGGGGCTTTGATCGCGGGGATTGATCTACTGTACGACGAGGCGGGCCGATGTTATGTCATCGAAGTCAATGCGGTACCAGGCTGGCAGGCATTTGGGCGTGTCACCGGGATTGATGTCGCGATGAATTTGATTCAAGAGCTGGAAAAAGGTTGACGGGGATTTTTTTCTGGTGAGTCCCCAATCACGACGGGTGGAGATGGCAACACGTGAGATGCCGAGAATCTGCCGAGAACATGGGCAGATGGGGTCGAGATGCGCGATCCTTTTGATCCGGCTTGGTGTCGGGTATCGAAAATCCACTCTCCGATTCCGTTGGCTACCCGTGTCGAGAATCGGAACTTACAATCACGTGTCAGCAAACTTATCGCACGATTCAACTTTCACGTAGGGAACAGGCATGACCGTCAGACGCCTTCTTGTCACTTCCGCCCTCCCTTATGCCAACGGCCCGATTCATCTTGGTCATCTGGTCGAGTATCTCCAGACGGACATCTGGGTTCGTTTTCAGAAATTGCGAGGCCATCGGGCGCTTTACATCTGTGCGGATGACACGCATGGTACGGCGATCATGATCCGGGCCAGACAGGAAAAACGGACCGAAGAATCGCTGATCGCAGAAATGCGTGAATCGCATCTGGGGGACTTCACCGGGTTTGACGTTCAGTTTGATCACTACGGCAGTACGAATAGCGAGCAGACGCGGCAGCTATGTCACCAAATCTGGGGCGCCCTCCGCACCGCCGGACTGATCGTGGAAAAGGATGTGACGCAACTCTTTGACCCGATCGAAAAAACATTCCTGGCGGATCGCTTCGTCAAGGGGACCTGTCCGAAACCCGACTGTCACGCCCCCGATCAGTACGGTGACAACTGCGAGAAGTGTGGTTCGACTTATAGTCCGGCAGACCTGATTGATCCCGTCAGTACACTTTCCGGTGCGACTCCTGAACTGCGGACCGCCAAGCATCTGTTTGTTGAGATCGAACGCCTGCATGACTGGCTGACCGAGTGGACGCAAACGGGGGGGCATCTGCAGGACGAGATCGCCAACTACCTGAAAGGGCATTTTCTGGTCGAGCCGTTGCGGAACTGGGATGTTTCCCGCCCGGCACCGTATTTCGGCTTTGAAATTCCCGATAGCCCGGGCAATTACTGGTACGTCTGGTTTGACGCTCCGATCGGGTATATCGGCTCGACCGCCGAATGGTGCGAGCAGCATGGGGAACAGTTGGATGACTGGTGGAAGAATCCGGGCACCGAAATTCATCATTTTATCGGGAAAGACATTACCTATTTCCACACGTTGTTCTGGCCCGCCATGTTGAAAACGGCGGGGCTGAGCCTGCCGGAAAAAGTCCACATTCATGGGTTCCTCACTGTGAATGGCGAAAAAATGTCCAAGACTCGTGGGACGTTCATTCAGGCTTCGACCTACCTCAAGCATCTCGATCCTTCGTGGCTGCGTTACTATTACGCGTCGAAACTCGGTTCACGACTGGATGACCTGGATCTGAATCTCGAAGAATTCATCAATAAAGTGAATTCGGATCTGGTAGGAAAAGTGGTGAATCTGGCGAGCCGTACGGCGCGGTTCGTCGAGGAGACCGGTTTGTCCAGCCATTATCCCGACGACGGAGGTTTGTTCGCCGAAGGGGCGGCTCAGGCCGATGCGATCGCTGCTGCGTATGAAGCCTGCGATGACAATGGTGCGATGCGGATCGTGATGGGGCTTGCCGATCGCGCTAATCAGTATGTCGAGCAGACGGCCCCCTGGAAGCTCAAGAAAGATCCTGGCAGAGCGGCCGAGTTACAAGCCGCTTGCACCGTGACACTCAATCTATTTCGGCAGATCATTGTCTACCTGTCCCCCGTATTGCCAAAACTCGCCACGCAAGTGGGGGAGTTATTTCAACAGCCAATTACCCGATGGGATCAGTCCCAGACGCCGCTCGTGGGAACGCGCGTTTCGAAGTTCGAACACCTTATGACGCGAGTTGACCTCGCACAGGTTCAAGCCATGATTGAAGAAGCGAAACCCGCCACGACTGTAACGGGAACCGAAACTGCTGCGGCCGCTGTCACTACGCCAGCTGT
>CAMBQP010000102.1 GCA_945869955.1 Schlesneria paludicola DSM 18645 | reverse complement strand
TTGCGGGGATCGAGGCATCCACCTCTCCCTTCTGCTTGTTTACTTCGGCAATCTTCCCCTGCAGGGCGGCATACGTCGCACGGGTCCCGGTATTCACATTCTGCAGGAAGTACTCACGCAGTTGCTTTTGCTGGTCTGGGGTCCGCTTGCCAGGTTCGAGCTTCAGCGCTTCCTGAACCGGTGCGGGGAGCGTCGTTTTTGGGGTCGGTAATTCTGACTGCTCCCAGGCAATTTGTGAACTGAATTCGGTTGGCACTGGCGAAGAGCGACTCACCACACCCGCACGGTCCCAGTAACAGGTACCGCCAGACTGAGTAAACGCCCAGCCGTTCAGGGTGGCACCGGGGGCGAGTCCCACATCGGCGACATTCACTTCCAGCCGCACCCATTCTCCTGATTTGGGGAGGGGGCCAGCGTGACGTTTTGACACGGTGTTTTTCACGCCAAAGGCGATGGCATCTTCATCACCCCAGTTCGCCCGGTGGTCCCAGCTGCCATCATTGAACTGCAGCATGATCGATTTGGGAAGATTGGCGGGATCCAGATAGACATACGCGAATAAGACATCCCCTTCACCGATCTTCAGTCCTGCTGTGGCACCAGTGAAGAAGTGTTGTGACAAACCGGGTGCCGTTCGGGTCGACGATTTCTCGCCCGAGTAAACTGGTCCTTCTCCTTTGGTCACAAATTTCCATGGGGTGTCACCCTGAGCCTGAGCTCCGGCGGGGAGTTCGTCGTCGATCCAGACCAGTTCCTGGCGGGTTACCGACAGGGCGTCCGCGGGAATCTCGGCCCCGAGCAGCGGGTCTACGTACGTACTGTTGGCCAGTTCACTGGCGATCGACTGCTGAATTGAGGCGAGCTGTGCATCGAGGTCTCGCTGCTTCTTGAGATGGTCGTCCGAGGGAAGCCTCAGGATCGGCGGCGGCAACAACGCGTTTCCATCCATCGCCGCATCAGACATCGAATAGAAGTACGAATAGAGCGAATAAAATTCTTTTTGGGTCACTGGGTCGAACTTGTGGCTGTGACAGACCGCACATTGCAGCGTCAGGCCGAGAAAAACAGTCGAGAGCGCCTCGGTACGGTCAACGGCATACCGGACCAGCACTTCATCGTTGATCGATCCCCCTTCGCTCGTCGAAACATTACAGCGATTAAAGCCCGAGGCGACCTTCTGATCCACCGTCGCATTGGGAATCAAATCCCCCGCCAACTGCTCGATCGTGAATTGGTCGAACGGCAAATTCTTGTTGATCGCGTTGATCACGTATTCACGATAAGGCCACATCGACCGTTCGTTGTCGAGATGCAAACCATGCGTGTCACCGTACCGCGCGGCATCCAGCCAGATCCGGCCCTGGTGCTCGCCATAACGCGGTGATTGCAACAGTCGGTCCACCACGCGTTCATACGCTTCCGCAGAATTGTCCAACAGAAACGCATCGACTTCTTTAGGAGTCGGCGGCAAACCGGTCAAATCGATGGTGGCCCGCCGAATCAACGAAATTTTGTCCGCTTCCGGTGCCGGGGTCAGACCTTCTGCTTCCAGACGACTCAGCACAAATCGGTCAATTTCATTCCGGACATGCTCGGTGAACCGCGTGGCGGGTGGCTCACGACGGACAGCCGGAATAAAGGACCAGTGTCCTTGAAATTCGGCTCCCTGCGCCACCCACTGCTTCAGAATTTCAATCTCTTCGGGACTGATCGACTTGCCGCTGTCAGGGGGTGGCATCTTCTCGTTCGGGTCGGTCGAAATGATCCGGGCAACCAGACCGCTCGACACGAGGTCTTTCGGAACAATCGCCGTCTGACCGGATTCCAGTTTCGCAGTGGCGATTTCGGGCTTGTCCAGCCGTAGTCCCGCCTGCAGCTGATTCTTGTCGGGACCGTGACACTGATAGCAATTATTCGACAGAATCGGTCGCACGTCACGATTGAATTCGATCTTGCGATCCGCAGCCATCACCACCGAAGAGGCGGATAAGGCACAGGCAGATACCGCAATCAGGCTGAATGCAACCACCTCATGCATTCGTCGCGCGGGCCATCCTGGCAAAACGCGAAACGGAAGATTTGCGAACAGCGAGTGACCACCGGCATTGCTGCAGGCCTGAGGCAACGGTGGGTACCGTAAATTGTCCATGCGAGGTTGTCCTCGATAAGAGATAACGCGGGAAGGATCGTTGGCAGGGGTTCTTCGCGATCGTGAAACCACGAAAGGATCTTATCAATGACAACCAATTTGACCAGGAATGTCAAACTGTGTCGCCGTCTGATACGTCCAAATCGCGAAAAACACGAACGAAAGTTCGAAAATAACGAGATTTTTGGGTCGGGATCGCGAGTCAATGGCATCCCCCAACGCGATCAATCGGGGTACAGGTACGGATGGAGGGGGAGTTTACCGGCGAGTTTGCTTGATTTTCCATAGGCATCTCCGATATTGTCGGCAAACTTCCCCCAGATGAATTCGTTAATCGGGATTCGACCGCAAAGACTGCCGAGGGTATCTATGGCGAAAAAAAAAGCCACCGGAGGGCTTGAAGGAACTCGTATTCGCGTGAAGCCCGGTGTCAATTCTCCGGAGTTCGCCGAGATTTCCGTTGCGGGCTGGACCGGAACGGTCGTCGAGACTTCCGGCAAGCCACCTGCTCAGATGGTCATCGTTGAATGGGACGCCGTGACACTTGCTGCCATGCCACCGGAATATCTCGCAAAGTGCGAATCGCAACAGCTTTACCACCTGATGGCGAGTCTTTCTGCGAATGATATCGAGCCGGTCGCCTGAAAGCGCACGCCAACTTCACTACAATCCAGTACGCAAACATCAGCCACTGCGGTCAAAACCGTTGGCTGCGACCAGATTGACTGTGAAGAGGATTTTGGAAATGTCGAACGCTTTGAAGCTCGGTGTGAATGGGGCGGCAGGTCGGATGGGTCAACGAGTTGTCGCCTTGGCAACTCAAGACAAGGCATTACGGGTCACCGCCGCCTACGAATCAGCCTCGTCCACGCGATTGGGCTATGACGCAGGAGAATTGGCCGGGGTGGGAAAACTGAATATCCCCCTCCAGTCGACCATCGAACATGCGGTCGATGTGATCATTGATTTCTCGACCCCCGCAGGCTGCATGCACATCCTGAAACTGTGCGAAGCCCGTCAGATCCCGCTTGTCATCTCCACGACAGGACTGACTGCCGAGCAGCGAGCCGAGGTCGCCTCAGCCGCCCAGACTACACCGATCCTCATGGCCCCCAGCATGAGTCTTGCGGTGAACATCGCCATGAAACTGGTTGGCGACGCCGCTCGGGCACTGAGGGATCACTCCAGTGGGGTCGATGTCGAAATCATCGAACGTCATCACCGCTATAAAGAGGATTCCCCGAGTGGCACCGCGCTCAAGTTCGGCGAAATCGTCGCCCGCGAAATGGGCCAGACCGACCATGTTCACGGACGTGAAGGACAAACGGGCCAAAGGCCACGAACGGAAATCGGCTACCATGCGGTACGAGTCGGCGATAACGTCGGCGAACATACCATCGTCTTCGGCATGTTAGGTGAAACGCTCGAAGTGGTCGTTCGGGGCCAATCCCGGGACAGCTACGCACTCGGAGCACTGACCGCCGCCAAATTCCTGGTCACCCAGTCGGCGGGTCTTTACACCATGAACGATGCACTGGGCCTGTAATGATCCCTTTCGGTCCACCAGCCGATCTGCCGATCCGGTCGGTGACCGAGGATCGTTTTCAGGACTGGATCACTCGACTTTCCCCACACAGAGACGCTCACTCCGAGACTCTCATCACAAAAGTCGCTCACTGCAGGGTTGCCAACGATCGCAGCCCCCAGTGGGTAGGAAAACGGATTCAAGATGAACTCGCCAGACGCCATTCCCTTTGATGTTGAATCGGTCCGTCGCGATTTTCCGATTCTTTCGCAGCGGCTGATGCATGATCGCCCGCTCGTCTATCTCGATACCGCCGCCACCTCGCAAAAACCCCAAGTGGTGATCGACAAGGTGGTCGAATGCTTCCAGCAGTACAATTCGAATGTTCACCGCGGAATCCATCAGCTGGGTGATCGCATGACGACCGAGCTGGAAGCGGCGCGTGAGAAAGTCCAGCTGTTGCTCAACGCGGCAGAAGTGGACGAAATCGTTTTCACTGCGGGAACGACGATGTCACTGAATATCGTGGCACACGGCTGGGGGCGCAAATTTCTCAAGCCGGGTGACGAAATCCTCGTCAATCCGATGGAACACCATGCCAACCTGGTCCCGTGGCAACTTGCGGCCAAGTCAACCGGGGCCGTGCTGAAATATATTCCGCTCACCAGCGATGGCCAGCTGGATCTTGCCCAACTGGATCAGCATTTGACCCGGCGAACCCGGCTTTTGGCAGTCACGGCCATGTCAAATGTGCTGGGGACCATCAATCCGATCGCGGAACTGGCTCGACGAGCCCATGCCGTCGGCGCCTTGATCTGCGTGGATGGTGCACAAAGTGTTCCGCATGGGATCACCGACGTGCGGGGGATGGGAATCGATTTCCTCGCCTTCTCGGGACACAAACTGTACGGACCGACGGGAGTCGGTGTGCTGTACGGACGCAAGGAATTGTTGGAGGGGATGGATCCGTTTCTCGCAGGTGGGCACATGATTCGCGAGGTCTTTGAGCAAACCTCGACGTGGGCCGATCCCCCCGCGAAATTCGAAGCGGGGACTTGTCCCTTTATCGAAGCGGTGGCACTCGGAACCGCCATCGACTACGTACAGGGATTGGGGCTCGAGCGAATTGCGGCCTATGAACACGAATTATCGGTGTATGCTCATCAACAATTACAGGAAATTGCTGGAATGACCATCCTCGGCCCCGCCGTGGAAAAGAAAGGAGCGATCCTCAGTTTCGTGATCGACGGACTGCATTCGCACGACTTGTCGGATTTGCTGGACCGTGAGGGAGTAGCGATTCGTGCCGGACACCATTGTACCATGCCACTGCATGACCTGCTGGGCCTGACCTCGTCCGCCCGGGCGAGCCTCGCCTTTTACAACACCCGTACCGAGGTCGACCAGCTCGTCGCTGCGATCCTGGCGGCCAAGAAAGTTTTTCAGCGACGGACCCCTCGACCGGCCTGAGGTGGAGGCCGAGCCAAACCCCGGCCCCGGACCACGGATTCCGACCCCGATTCCGATCGTAACAACCACTGATCACAATCCCCTCTTATCAAGGTGATTCCTGGCGATGAACGAACGAGATCCGATTGTGATTACGGGGATCGGCCTGGCAGCCCCGAACGGGAGTTCTCGTGGCGAGTACCGGGCGGCATTGCTGCAAGGGCGATCCGGGGTCGTGGCGTTTGAGACTCGCCATCTGGGGATCGTCCCTGCCGGCGTTTGCGAATTCGATGAATTCCAATATCAGCGGGCTTCGGTACGCAGAAAAGGGACCCGGGCCGGTTCGGTCGCGATTTATTGTGCCCGTCAGGCCCTGCAGGATTCCCAGCTGGACTGGCCGAACGTGGCCGTCGATCGCGTCGGGATTTGCCTGGGGATCACCGAGCATGGGAACGTCGAAACGGAAAACCAGATTCACGAACTGGGACAATACAACAACGATTTAGGGACCTGGTCGAATTATCACAACTCGCGAACGGTCGCCAACAACCCGGCGGGTGAGGTTTCGATCAACCTGGGAATCACCGGGCCGCATCTGACCATCGGAGCGGCTTGTGCCGCTGGGAATGCGGGGCTGATCCACGGTGCCCAGTTGCTGACACTGGGAGAAATTGATGTCGCACTGGCGGGGGGAGTCTCGGAAAGCATTCGATCCTTCGGCATTTTCGCCAGTTTCCACAGCCAACGGGCTCTGGCGCGTCATGACGATCCAGCGAAAGCCTCGCGTCCCTTCGATCTGAATCGGAACGGCATCGTCGTTTCGGAAGGGGGCGGGGTCTTTGTGCTGGAACGGTTGTCAGACGCCCAACGGCGTCACGCCCGAATCTATGCGGAAATCGCCGGTTATGCCATGAATTCGGATGCCCGCGACCTGGTGAACCCCTTTTCCGAACGACAACGCCAGTGCATGGAACTGGCACTCCGTCGGGCCGGCATTGATGCGAACGAAGTCAGCTATCTGGGAACCCACGCCACAGGAACCGATCGTGGCGACGCGGTGGAATGCGAATCGATTCAGGGACTGTTTGGTGACCGCAGCGGCATCCACATTACCAACACGAAAAGCCTGATCGGTCATACGATGGGGGCCGCCGGGGCGATGGAGACCGCCGCGCTGTTATCCGCGTTCGAGGACGGGCTGATTCACCCCACCATCAATCTTGATGATCGAGATCCTCAATGTGACCTCAAGCAGCTCGTCACCCAATCCCCGCGTGATCTCGGGAACTTCGAGTACGGTATGGTCAATTCGTTCGGGATGCTGGGAATCAATTCGACCGTCGTCCTGCGACGCCCCCGCCAGCCAATGATCTGAACGGATGGGGTGAAGGAATTCGCTTCCCTGCTGGTCACAGGGGAGGATGATCCACGACCGGGCGAAATGCCGGAATTGACCGCTGCTCCCGTCGATCAAAGCGACTCGATCTTCTCTTCCCGTTGGGAAAGCCGTGAGGACCTTTCGGCTGTTAACACCGCCTGTATTCCAGCGTTGGCGGACCCCTGAATCACGGTTTCGGGTTGATGTCGCATCACGACGACTGGCACAGACTCCTGTTCGCCTCTTGCGGGAAGAATTGAATTGGCGAATTTTTTCCAGTTGGCAAACATTCCTCCACACGCGGATGGCAAACGGCTGCATTCTTCCAAAAAAAACTCGAAATCCCGTAATCGTCTCGTTTTTCTCGAACTATTTTGTTTGGCATTGTTTTTGCGGTCGGTGTTAGGCAGCGTTTAACGCGTTCATTTAGTGGATTGAACAATTTTTCGAATACTTGGGATCCCTTCATTTTTCTGGATCACCACGAGTTGTCTTTCAGTGCACGCTGGCTGCGGAGAGATCCGGCTTCGACTCTGCTGCAAGCAACCTTTTAATCGGGGAGCTGTAAACAATCCGCTTGTCGTAACTAAGCACGACGAGTCCCAAATCGCTTCGCCAGGATTTCGCAGTCGCTTTGCCGAATCTACGTTTTTTTGTCAAGGCTTTTCGAGTCGTGCGTCTACAGGGATAAGTACGTCGCACCGCCAAATCAAGATGTAGATCTCACGCTGGATGGTGATGGGGGGGTATGGCCTTTTGCAGGTGCGACATTTCGCAAAATGATTGCTGTGAAACGCGAGGTGACCTGTTGAAGTCGCATGTGCAGTTGTTGGATACGGGGAAGTTCTGGTTTCATTTTCAAATGAAATGGAGGCTTTTTTCGAGTTTCTTATAGGTGTTGTCTAGACGGCGGCATGCGATTCATCTCGCCGTTGTAGTTCAACTATGCGGTGATCGCTATTGAGGACGAGCGACAAATGGTCGCGTACCGATGATTTGCGAATTCGAGTCTGGTGTTTTGAGGTTCAATCTGTTTACTGAGAGGGTTTTTCATGATTAAGGGTTTGCGTCGTTTGGTCTGTAGCACATTGATGATTGCCAGTTTCAACGCATTCGCGTCGACGACAGTGTTCGCCGGTACAATCATCATCGATTCAGGGTATGATTTAGTCGTGACGGGTTCAGCGATGTTTCATGACAATAATTCTGGTCAGTGTATTGACTTTTATGGTTTACCGTTAAATAAATTTACGTTTCCGGATGGTATCGGCGAAAAGAACGTCGATTGGACCGACACGATTATCCAGCGAACTGGGTCCTTAACGCTTAGCGAAGGTCAGTCAGGTACGGTTAATCTCAAAATTTTAGCAGTGTCACTGACCACAAATTTAAATCGTTCGCCGAATTCCAATTCAGATTTTTACACAACAATTAGTACAAGTCAAATAAGTACAGGTACTATGGAAATTTTTTACGATGGATTAGTTAATGGTGTGCCCGGGGGGCACTGGACGAACGCCTTTGATGTTTATTTAGACTTGCATGCGGGTAGTTCTACTGGCGTAGTCGTACAAAATTTGTTTAAGCATTTTGAGGGGTCCGGCGCTTGGACGACAACGCCGACGGGAATGATCGTTCCTGGTGTTAACGACAATAGTAACTTTTATCTTGTTGGTGACGCAATTCACGTTGTACCTGGTGAGTGTACCTCGCACGATGTGTTACCCGTACCTGAACCTAGTAGCGTTGGCCTGCTGCTTTCGGGTGCCGGGATTGCTGGTTTCTGGGGTTGGCGTCGATTCAACCGAAAATCGTTGCCTGAAGAAACAAAAGTTTGAACCAAGCTTTGATTTAAACTTAAGTGGATTACGGCCTGTGCTCAGTTGATGAGACCCATTGAGAGCCAGACGCCTATTGTCTTCGCAAGGGGTTGTGAAACTCGAAGTGGGTAACAACCAAGGCTGACATCAAGGAGTGACCTGTCTCCCGTTCGAGGCGATTTTCGTGAGTGGCGATACCACGGTTTCTCTGATGCCACAGCGACAGAGCTACACAATCTCTTGACCCTTTTTGCCGGACTCCACTGGTGGTGATTCGGCAAATTTGAGCCATCATCAAAAGCCATTCAAAGTCCATAGCACACCCAAGTGCCGCTAATGGGTTCACAGTTTTTGCCGAAACATCGGGCAAACTCGGGGTTTACCTGGCAGCGGATCGGTGGCAATGCTCCGATCCGCTGCCAGCGATTTCAGGGAATTTTGACGCCAGAACGCTTTTTTAAGAAACGAGACGGGTTTTCGTGCGTTAAACCTCACGAGCCAAAAAAACGAAACGCTGCTGTCAGGCTCAGGGATTTCCGTAGCTCAAGACTTGTTGGTGGTCGCAAGATGGCCGGTTACCAGGATCTGCCTTCTTGGTGAGTCCGTATTATTAAGGGGAAATGTCGATGTCCATCGAAACCAGCGCCGGGCCGCGAGGCAAACTCCGCGCGGAGCTACTGGGGTTATTGCAGGGGGTGGTTCATGATGAACTCGCAGCAGCGGATCTTGCTGATGACCAGCCCATCGCCGCACAAATCGCGCTCGATAGTATGGATTTTCTCGATTTCGTAATCGAAATTCGTAAGAAACTCCGCGTCGAGATCCCCGAGGAAAAGTATGCGGAATTGGTCTCGATTCAGGCGCTGCTGGACTACATCCTCGTGCAACAGACGATCCTTGCACAACAGGCGACCACGCATTGGGGGTTGACCAGTGCCTAGTATTCAACCCGTGACAAAAAATCGAATTGGAACGTTGCTCCGAAAGCGGATGTTCCATATTGATGCCGCCGAGGTGACCTTTTCCCGACGGGGATTTGTTCCTGGTTCCGCCGCGGCACAAGGGCATCTCGAACAGATTGGGACCTCGTTTCTTTCGGGTTATCATGCCGCGATTGATCAGGGTCTTACAACATCGCTGGCTCAGATTTTATCACAGACTGATTCCGAATATCGGGGTTTTGCATTCGAGGGGGCTGGAATGGGCTTGGGCTTGCTGGACAGCTTTTCGTTACGTCGAGGAACCCGGTGGCAACGATTTGTGGACGGCATCGGTCGTCCCCATCGATATGTTGTCCATGTGGGACTCGGCTGGGTCGTGGCGCGACTCCCCTGGCTCAGATCGCGTCCCGAGCAATTCATTACCCACTTACACCCCCTGCTGAAGTGGCTGGTCATGGATGGCTATGGCTTTCATGAAGGCTATTTTCACTGGCAGAACTGGTCACCAGAATCCCTTCAGCGACCCCGATTCCGAGGGTACGCCTCGCGCGCCTTTGATCAGGGTCTGGGGCGCTGCCTGTGGTTTGTCGCCGGGGGAGATGTGGCACGCCTCGCGACATTAATCCTGGCTTACGAACGTGACCGGCAACCCGATCTTTGGAGCGGTGTTGGATTGGCCTGTGCTTACGCCGGAAAGCCCAACCGGTCCGAACTTGAATTCCTCATGCATCGAGCTCAGCCGCATCTGTTGCACTTTCAACAGGGGGTCACCTTTGGGGCCGAAGCCCGCGAAGACGGAAATATCCCCGCCTGGCATACCGAGCAAACCTGTCAAACTGTACTCGGCTGCAGTGCCACCGCCGCATCCCAAATGACCTATGAGGCGATTCCCGCTGTCACCATCGATACCACATTACCCAACGATTCCACCCCCGAATCGCCATCACTCCCCTCCTACGAAATCTGGCGGTCACAAATTCGTGGACTGCTCAAGCAGGAAGTTGTCTCATGCTGATGAAAATTCGCGCCAGCCAATGGGTCGCACTGGGACTGGTCCTGGGTTCGTATTACTGCGCCCGCGAAACGCGAGTTGATCCCGCCGAAAAGCAGGGGATCTCATCGCGATTCCAGTTTCAACGACAGGAAATTGCGGTCGATCCCCTCGCTTCCGAGGGACTCCGCACCACCCGCAAGGTCCACCCGAGCCTCGAACGAATCAAGTCGTGGGTCTCCGCAACCGGTGCCGCCGCAACACTCGCCGATCTCGACGGCGATGGCCTCGAAAACGATCTGCTGTTGGTGGATACCCGCGTTGATCGCGTCGTCATCGAACCTTGTCCGGGGACGGGTGACCGATTTCCGCCGTTTAGTTTGACGGTGCGGGGCCTGCCGTTCCGGTCTGAGACCATGTCACCGACGGGGACACTGGTAGGGGACTTCAACGAAGATAGCCTGGTCGATGTGCTGGTCTATTATTGGGGACGCACACCCGTACTCTTCCTGCGGCAGTCGGCCGATTCGCTCGACGATCAGTCATTCACCCCTCAGGAATTGGTTGCCATCGAACCGGGGGCCGAACCACTCCGCTGGTTCACCCATGCGGCCACGCAGGCTGACATTGATGGGGATGGGCATCTCGATCTGATCGTCGGCAACTTCTTTCAAGACGGTGCCGATATTCTCAACGAACAGGGGACCGGGGTCGCCACCGTGATGCACGCCGGAAAATCCAAGGCGACCAATGGAGGTGGGGCAAAACTGTTCTTGTGGCAACCGACCTCCTCGGCCACACCGCAAATCACTCAGTTCCGCAATGCCAGTGAAACGCTGGAACGACTCTGCGGGAAAGGCTGGGTCCTGGCGGCGGGGGCGGTCGACATGGACCGGGACGGACTCCCCGAGATTTATCTCGCTCATGATTTCGGCCCCGACCGCCTGCTGCATAACAGGTCAAAACCGGGGGACCCCGAGTTTGCCCTCTGTGAAGGGGTGCGGACCATGCTGACCCCCAAATCCTTTGTACTGGGTCGCGATTCCTTTAAAGGGATGGGAATGGGGTTTGGCGATGTCAACAATGACGGTTTGTTTGATATCTACGTGAGCAACATCGCCGACGAATGGGCGCTGCAAGAGAGTCATTTCCTTTGGACCAGTACCGGTCGGACAGAAGAGTTTCAAAAAGGGATCGCCCCGTTTGTGCAAAGCAGCGAGCGATATGGGCTTTCTCGCAGTGGCTGGGGCTGGGATAGCCGGCTCGCCGATTTTGACAACGACGGAAAACTCGAAGCGGTCCAGGCGACGGGATTCGCCAAAGGGAAAATCTCGGAACCAGGAAAACTCTCGGCGATCGACCAGGGGTTGTACCGCCTGGGGTTGCTCAAACACGGAATTAATCGCTGGCCCGAACTGCAGGCGCTGGGGACCACTAACGATCGGATGATTCATGATCCCCGTTTCTGGCCCAAATTCACCCCTCCCACGGCCGACCTGAGTGGCTACAGCGTCAACCCCTTTTATGCACAAGCCGACTCGGGACGGTTCGTGAATATTGCCGCAGAATTGGGGATCAACGACTTTTTCAATACTCGCGGAATCGCGATTGCCGATGTCGATGGCGATGGGCGACTCGATTTCGTCTATGCCAACCAGTGGGAACCGTCGGTCTATTTTCATAATGAGAGCTCACCGCAGGAGGGGTCGTTCAGTAACGGGTTTCTGGGGCTGCATGTGCTGATTCCGCTGGAACCGGCCGATCCCCGTCCGCTCACCATCACGCCGGGCCACCCTGATCACCCGTTGTCGACACGACGGGCCATCGGTGCGACAGCAAAACTGCGCTTACCCAACGGGCAGATTCGCATCGCTCAGGCGGATGGGGGGAGTGGTCATTCGGGGCGGGGGAGTCAGGCGATTCATTTCGGGCTGGGGACATCCCCTGCCGCCAGTCACGAGATCGAACTCGAATGGCGGACGACCGAGGGCCGAATGCAATCCACCGTCATTCAGGTTTCCCCTGGCTGGCATACCGTTTTGCTGGGAACAATAAAAAATCCTCTCGAGAAAGGAGCGGCTCTGTGAGCGCCATTTTGTCCAAAACAACGATTGCCTCAAACGCAACCATGACTCCCACGACCATGACTCCCACGACCATGACTCCCGCGACCATGACTCCCAACGCCACGCTTTCGCTGTATCCCCAGCAGAATGCCGCATTCCGTTTGTTCGCCTTATGGTATTTCCTGATTCTGATGACCCTGTGGAATATCGCGGGTCATACGTTTCTGGGTTTCGAGCAAGCCTGGATCCATCCGATCGTTGCGGTCTTGACTGCCTGTGCGACACAGTTGCTATTGGAATGGATCGAGGCGCGCAGTCTTGGCCGAAAACCCCGTTTTACCGGGTCAATCGCCAATTTTGCTAATTTTCTCCCTGCGCCCGCCATTTCCGGATTTGCATGCGCGATGTTGCTTTATCCCAATAACCGAATTGCTCCGATCGTCTTCGCTGCCGTCGTGTCGATTGCTTCGAAGATTCTGATTCGGGTTCGATTAGCCAACGGGGCTCTGACCCATTTTATTAATCCCTCGAACTTTGGGATCGTGGCAACGCTGTTGTTATTTCCTGCGATCGGACAGGCTCCCCCTTATCAGTTTACCGAAAACATTACCGGATTCTGGCATTGGGCATTGCCAGCCGCGATTCTATTCACTGGGATTATCGTGCATGGCTTTGCCACCGGACGCCTGACGCTGTGCCTCGCCTGGCTGGTGGCCTTCGTGATGCAAGGAGTGTTTCGAGCGTGGCTGGCGGGAAACGATTGGTATGTTCCACTGATGCCGATGTCGAGTGCTGGGTTTATCCTGTTCACGCTGTACATGATTCCCGACCCTGCCACGACCCCGATTGCTCAAGGACGGCAAATCCTGTTTGGAGCGTCGGTCGCGCTGGTCTATGCCTTGCTGCAATTATTCCACGTCGTCTTCGGCCTGTTCCTGGCGTTAACCTTCGTCACTTGTGTTCGTGGGTTAGTGATTGCCGTCTTGGGGGCTCTCCTTGCTCGACAATCAGCGAAGGCCGCGAGTCGCGTTGATTGGGATCGAGAAGCATCGCTGCAAGGGATTCCTGGTGCCGTGACGAATTGAGGATCACGAACTGCGGATGAAGAACTCAGGATGACCAGGGGAGGATTGCGGGTGGATAAATATTGTTCTCGACCAGAGATCACGTTTGAAGAGACCAACTTAGTTGGCAATGTTTACTTTGCCAATTTTGTTCGCTGGCAGAACGAATGTCGGAATGAGTGGTTCAGGGAGACCTTCTTTGACCGCTACAGATGTCTATTTCAGGGTGACTTGCGGCTGATGGTGACCGAGCTGGATTTACGGTTTCACGATCCGGCGGGGGCAACCCTCGGGGATCTGCTGGAAGTCGAGATGATAGTCCACCTCGCTGGGCCGCAATCCTGGAAAGCGGGGTTCGAGATGCGTCGGTGTGCCGTACCGGGCTCGACAGCCGCCGCAGCGATTCTGGCCACCGGGCACCAGCGTTTCAGCCTGGTCGAACGAGCAACCCCAGCCATTTCCGCCCCCAGCAGAAGGGACAGAACAGCACCCTGCAATTCTGACATTCCGCTAGCCGATGCCAGTGACAGTACCACTGGGATTGCAACGGGTAAGAACACGGACACACTCGTTCCAGGCAGGCTAGAACCCACTCCCGCCGCACCATTTCACCGGGGGCCGGCGTATGTGACACGGTTTCCGGTCGGTCTCGACACCTGTCCACGTGGAGCTTATTTCGAAGCCCTGGATCTGGTTCGCTGGCAGGGGAAATGCCGGGAGCGTTTTTTGACCGAGCACGCACCGGGGATGTTGTCTGGCGTGGCGAATGGAATGCTGGCTCTGCACACCAATCAAGTCGGCTACGAGCTCATCCAGGACATCAGTCCCACCCCCGAGGGATCTGTTCAACTCGAAATGCGAATGACCGAGCTCAAGTCGCGATTAACGGTCTGTTTTGATTACGGTCTCATCGGTGACCCCCATCAGCCCGCGTCGATCGAATGGTTTGCTCGAGGAATGCAGGTGTTATGCTGCAAGCGACGAACGGCCGATCACCATTTCACCGCCTGCGTCTTCCCCGCCGAGATGCTGCGAGCATTGCGGCCATTTGCCGAATCCGATCGGTTAAGAGACGCAGTCGACGACCTGCTGAGTCATCAACCTGAGCAGCAGGATACAAAGGGGAACGGGGAAATCAAGGGGCACGCGACTTATCAAGTTTTTCAGTAAAAAAATATAGAATTTAACTAATGGTTATCGAGTCCGTACCCTTATGATCGGTTCATACACCCCGCGTCGGTACGCGCAACAACTGACCTCTAATCCCACCGTCCCCCGACCGATTCTCAGGCTTCGTGTCACTGCTTGTCCGCTCTGGGACAAGCAGTGCGGAACGTCGCTTTGCCCGCCACCACAAATTCATCGATCCCGGTATGACGATGTCGTGTCACCAAACAACAAGTCAAAGACGAAGATCACTGCTTCTCCGAAGACTCCGAAGCAGTGGCACCCTGCCGGCTCAAGCCAATAGGACATCCCTACCCCCTATCGTTGGGGAAGCCGCTTGCGGCATTGGCCAGAGGCGAGTCATCAACGTAGCCATCATCGCTCCGCGTGATGTGGCTAGATGACAAGACTATGATCGTTTCGAGTTCGGGTCCAACAAATTCCGATCCTCTTTCTTTGATAGATTCGGACAGAGAATTAATCGGAAAAATCCGGCTGTATGAGAACTGCGAATGGTCGCGTTTTGCCAGGGTGCTCGCGTGATATAGCGAGATGACAAGACTATGATCGTTTCGAGGATGCCGGCAAGTCGTCACCGGCAAGATGCCGGTGCCACGATTGGCGAAGTCGGTGAGGGTGTTGAGGCCTTTGTTAGAGAAGTCGTCACGGAACGTCTTGCTGACCAAAGGTGCGTGACTGTCAAACCCGGTGGGAACTCCCTTTACTGACGACCAAGGGGATGCGATCATCATCCCGGCAGATCGAATGGTAGGGTGATGGTTCGATTCTGCTGGGTGACTTTTTTTCCCTTTTGCACTCTGATTTCGGCTTGAACCCGGTCAAGGATTTTTCGAAATGGCCTCGTCGATTCTGCATATCACGACACCGCAGCGTTGGGAAGCGTCTCAGGTCGAGGGGGAATATCGAGGGGATACACTCGCCACCCAAGGCTTTATCCATTGCGCTACCGCCGAACAACTCGATGGGGTTGTTGAACGGTTCTTTCAGGGGCAAACTGGGTTGGTCGTGCTGACCATTGACCCGGACAAAGTGTTGCCGCCGATCCGATGGGAACATGCACCCGACGCCAACGAGCTTTTCCCACACATCTATGGCCCGCTGAACGTAGACGCGGTCACCGGTGTCGCACCGTTGTCACCGGGTTGAAATCTCGGCAGCGAATTCCCGCCAAGACCGCAGTGACCGACATGACCGACGTACAGTTCGGGGACTGGCTCATTTTTCCCGCGACAAAGGGAAGATCTGCCAAATTACTCAAACCATTCACTCATCGTTTTGCCGGGAAAACTGTGCATGTCCCCCTCACTTCGCTGTGAACGGTTACAAACCGCAGTGACCGCCGAGACTGACGTGACGAGCTGAACCGCTGACGGAGAATCAGATTTCCTCGGGATTTAGCACCTGAATTTGCCGCAGGTGACGGTAGTTGTCGTTGTAATCCAGGCCATATCCGACGACGAAAGCATCCGGGATCTGAAACCCGTAGAAATCAGGAACCAGCGCAACTTCGCGGCGAGCGGGCTTCCAGAGTAGAGCCAGCGAGCGAATGCTGGCGGGTTGATACTGCTGCAGTTCATCCAGTAACCGGGCCATCGTTCGTCCGGTATCGAAAATATCATCAACCAGCAGCACGTCACGACCGGTGATGTCGGGGAGCAGGTCGGTATCGATCGTCAGTTGGCCAGCGACCGTTGTCTCACCTCGGTAACTCGAGGCCCGCACAAAGCCGATCTGATGCGGGATGTTGATGGCACGAATCAAGTCTGCGACGAGGATGACACTGCCGTTCAAGACGCCTAATACGGTGAGGGGTCGTCCACGGTAGATTTCCGTGAACGACCCACCCAGTTCCGACACGCGATCGGCGATCGCTTTTTCGGTTAGTAAAGTTTCCATACGCAATTATTTAGTCAGGTCGTAACACATCAGGATGTTCTGTTCACGCAGATACAGTTTTCCGCCACAAACGACGGGGTGTGACCACGACTCACGCTCTTGAAATTCGGGCTTGAACGAGCCTTTGAGCTTATATTCGGTGGGAGTCGCCTCGACGAGGGCGATTTCACCGCTTTGGTAGCGAAAAATTACGTGGCCATCGACGGCGGTGATCGCTGCGGAACCGCTTCCTTCACCCCGGATCCGACCACCCCATTTGACATCCCCCGAGAGCAGGTCGACGCAAATCGGGAAGCCATTGTTATGACCCTGGCCGAAGTACAGATGATCGCCAATCAGCACCATCCCACCGTGATGGTTCTGCAGTTCATTGGCCGCTCGCGCGTACTGCTCGACCGCCTCGACCCCTTCGGCAGTTCGCTGCAGTTTGACGAGGGCCGAGCCGCCGTCTCCGTAGCCCGTGGAACCGAAAACATAATCCCCTTTCACAATCGGCGTGGGGATATCGGCAACACCGTTGGCGATTTTGTTGTAGCTCCAGAGGTGCTTGCCGTCGCTGGCCCGAACCCCAATCAATCCGCGACCAATCAGTTGCACATACTGTTTGACTCCGGCCCCTTCGCTGATCGCCATGACCGAGTAGCCCGCACCGGGGCTCCCTTTGCTCCCCGTGTCTTCGACGGGCGATCGCCAGATTTCCTTGCCGGTTTTTTTATTGAGACAAACGATCATGGCTTCGGCACTTCCTGGGGTGCAGAGGACCCGATCGCCGTCGACCAGTGGTGATTCCGAGAATCCCCAACCGGACATCATGCGACCTTTCCATTCGGTCTCGAAGTTCTTCTTCCAGACGAGGCTGCCGTCGGCAACTTTCAGGCAGGAAATCTGTCCGTTCGAGGAAATGGCATACAGGTGGTCGCCATCGATGGTCGGGGTACAGCGGGAACCTTCGTAGCCATGCTTGGGACTTGAATCAGTCAGTGGTGACGACCAGGCGATGGTCTGTTTTTTTAGGTCAACGGCAATGACCGACTGGGTTTCACCGACGTTTCCGGTGGTGTAGAGGCGATCACCGACAATGGACACGCTGGCATAGCCGGCACCCATTCCGGGGATTTTCCAGGCGAGCGCGGGGGGCTTGGTCTGCCAGTCGGTTTTGATTCCCTTGAACGAGCTGATGTTATCGCGATTGGCACCGCGCCATTGTGGCCACGAATCCTGTGGCAACTTGGGTTCCAGTGCAGACGAGCGGCCAGGAACCAGATTGATTGCCAGCATGGCAAACAAGAAAACTTGAGCAAGAGAGCGGATCACGAGTGATCTCCTGAAATGAACCGACCAAAACTCTGTTGGAAGCTCACACGCTGTCTGTTTGCGGAAGGGAAGTTCCGAAAAGAATGTAGCGCGAGCGGCCCGTCAGGGGTGGCCGACGCACATGTCGACGGCGACTCGTTTGAGCCAGAGCGACGTCAAAAAAACAGTGAGCCCGCTGGGATTCGAACCCAGGACCTACGGATTAAAAGTCCGTTGCTCTACCAACTGAGCTACGAGCTCAGACTTCACTGTCTTGCCAGTTGTGATGAGCAGGGACAGATCATGTCTCCCGTCGGACGGAAAACCGTCCGAAAAAACAGACTGAATGTCAAAGCTGCCCAAACAAAAATCCAACCCCGTCAAGGAATCATCGGGAAATCTTGCGGAAATCCCAGATCCGCGAACGGTCTGAACCGGTCGAGATTCTCGCGTTTCTCACCCTTCGCGTCAAGTCTCGACATCTGAGGCGAATTGAATCCTGGCGGTCCCGGTTGGCGGGTCGATTCGCTGCCGGTCAGGAGTGGTTGTTTCCCCTGAAAAGCCGATAAAAAAAGCCTCTGATGATTGCCGAATGCAATTCTGCAGGTCATCAGAGGCTGGTCAGATTGTCCGTGTCAGGAATTATTTCTTTTCGACGATCCAAATGTTTTTGAATCGAACGGCGTCACCATGGTCTTGCAGGAACAACGCGCCGGGCTTTTGATCCGAGCGACCGCCACCGGGTGTCGATTTCAGCTCGATGTTATCGTGAATCAGCACCCCATTGTGCTTGATCGTGACGCGGGCGGGTGCGGTGACCTTTCCATCGGCATCAAACTTGGCACAAGTGAAGTCGACATCGTAAGTCTGCCAGCTCAGTGGTGGCAGGCACATGTTCACTTTGGGTTTGGCGTTCTGATAAATCCCACCACACTCGTTGTCCGCCCCTTCCAGGCCGAACGAGTCGAGGATCTGGCATTCGTACTGATCGCCGAGGTACATTCCACTGTTGCCACGACCTTGACCGGTGGCGTGTGGCATAAACGGGCTGCGGAACTCCAGATGCAGCGTATAGTTCTCGAAGGCTTTTTTGGTTCGCGTCCCCACCCCCATCAAACCCCCTTCTTCCAGTTTTCCCGGCGCCCATTGCTCGACATCCGTCCCATTGAAGAGGATCGTGGCACCCTCAGGGGCCGACTTGGCCAAGGTGGGGGACTCACGATGCAGTCGCTTCAGTTCGCCGGCGGCTTCACCATGCTTCACGGTGATGGTGCCATTGGCGATGGTGGCGTCGAGTCCGTCACCGACCGCTTTGGTGACTCCCCCCTTGGTTTCGAAGACGAATTTCATTTTCTCGTTTTTGGTCGCGTCCCAACCGGCACCGGGCAAGCCACCGGGAAAGGCAACGACATCGAATTTCCCATTTCCTCGGGCGATGACTTGCGCACCAATCGTGCGGTCGCCCACTTTGCCGAGGTACTCGCCCTGAACCTGGAAGTCGGTTCCGGCCGTTTTGGCGTCCAGAAACGATTGTTTTGGATCCGGTTTTTCCTGGCTCATCACGGGTGATGTGGCAAGTGGCAATAAGCCTATCAGCCCCAGGACCAGGACAGACAATTTCCATGACCGCAGCATGTTGCAGACTCCTCAGAACAGAACAGAACAGAGAAAACGTTTGTGCGAGAGACGGATCTCGCCCTTAAAGTGACCGTGGATACATCCACGTGAAGCGATTTTTACCTGAAGTGACTTTGATTTTCACACGAGGGAACAGTGCCCCAGATTGCGTCGAATGTGGGAAAGTCGGCATTACTTCCATTCTTTAATCCGGACATTGCGATAGCGGACGAACTGTTTCGTGTAATCGCCGCCGCCGTGCACCTGCAGTGCGATGCTGCCGGTGTCGGGATGGCGTTTCTCATTGTCGGCGAATTCCATGAAGCGAACCTTGTTGATCCAGGTGGTGATTTTCGGAGGATTGCTTTCGATTTTGGCTCGCAGCTCATTCCATTCACCATGCTTCCAGAACTCGGGCCAATCTGCTGGCTTGATGGGACAGGGGATCAGCGAATCTTTGGTTTTGATTTTTGTGACGGCGTCGAGAAAATCAAAGTTGCGATGGCTGATTCCACCCGACAAGCCTTCGCCATAGATCCCGGCGAGATTTCCGTTATCGTGGTAATCGACCATGTACTGATAGGCTTGTCCCCGTTCGTTGCTCCGCATAAATAAGCCGCTGTCCGGACCAAAATCGTTCTTCATCTCGACGATCACTTCGAAGTTGCCGAACTGGCGGTCGGTCAGAATGATTCCGCCGTTACCGGGGATGTCCTGGCTGCCGACGATGGCTCCTTCTTGCAGTTGCCACCGACCGCCGCTGGTGTGCATGCTGGCGTTGCTGTGGCCGGTCTGGGTACTGACGTGCCAGCCTTTGAGGGATTTTCCATCGAAAATCGTTTCAAACGCGGCATCATCCAATTTTTCCCGAGGGAAATCGACCGCCTCGACCGTATTGACGGCGCCGATCATGAGCGAGAACAGAGCAAGCGTACTGAGGAATCGCATCCGGG
>CAMBQP010000101.1 GCA_945869955.1 Schlesneria paludicola DSM 18645 | reverse complement strand
TGTGGTCAACGGCTTTTCTTGTTTTGCAATCATCGCGGTTTCCGGAAAAACGTTCAAAACGTTCAATTAGTCTCTTCCGGATCGTATCGAGAAAAATCCTGAACGGCAAGCGAATTTCCAAATGGTTTCCGTGAGGACGGTGAAAATGGTACGGGAATTCACTGATATTTCACAAAAATGCCGAGAAAGTTAACCAAAACTTTTTGTTGATTCGTCTTTCCGAACAACAGGATAAAAAATGGTTGAGCCGAGTTTTAATCGTTCAAATCGTTCAGGAGAGTCCGTAAACCAAGCCTCTGCGGGGCGAGTTTCGACCTCACAGAGTTTGGGCCTCACAGAGGTTGGGCCTCGCTTTAGAAGCGAAGCTCGACATCGGCGATTTCGAAGGGTGACATGTCGACCACGACTGCATCGCTGGTAATTTGCAGTTCGGCGAGGGTTTCACCGCGAAAATCTCGTTTCCGAGCGAACGTTGGCTGACGGAAGCAGCGAAGTTTCACTGGTTTGGATCGCCCTTCGGTTTCGGTCAGCCTGACAGCAAAACCCGGAGCGTCGGGAACCATTACCCGTTCGCAATGCTCGAGCGGCGACTGGATTGTGCTGCTCGGCTGCAGAGCCAGCACGCGGGTCAGTTGCACATGGCGGGCATCCACATGGAAAAACCACCCTGTCAGCCCCGCTCGTGGTGGCCCGGTTTTCGTGGGAACGACCAGGACGGGTGTCGTGGCATTCCAGGCTGCTTCCAGTGGATAGGGTGCGTCGACCACAATGTCGAAGCGAAATTTTCGTTCGGTTTCCCCTGCAACGAGCAGCAGCGAATCGACCATCCGATCCCCTGTCTTCCGATGGAAGGGCAACCCGTGCGGAACGATCGTCAATCGTTCGGACTCGGAGGCAATTTCTATGTAATCCGACGTCTCGAAGCGTTCGCCGATGAAGTCTTGCGCGGTGTGGCAGATGCTGCGTGTGACTGCGGCCGTTCCGTCATTCCAGGCAAATCGGGAGGCAAAGTAATTATTCCACGGATCCCCTTCGATCGGCTTGATGTCGCTCAGTTCAATCTCAATCTCCAGCGTCGGACAAGCCCGCCAGACACGAATGGTCTGACGAAATGTGGCCAGTTTTTCCTGGCGGACCTGATCACGAATCTCACCAAACGTGACGATCTCGCCGCAGGCGGTGCCGCTACAGAGAATCTCGTGGCCCAGGCAAATCATTTCGGCATATTGCGATTTGATTGCAGGGCCCGGGACTGGACCCGCAGGAAGGGTTCGTTCGCGAGGAAAACGGTAAGAGAGTTGCTGGCTGAGGCGTTTTGCCCGTTGCTCGTGAAACCGAATGTGGGCAATCCCCCCCGTTCGTTCGTTGAGGGCGACTTCGAAAAGGTCGTTTCGCAGCAGCCATTTCTCGGCCAGTGGTTGCTTGGGGGGTTGCGGCAATCCCCCCGTTGGATTCGCGGGAATCCACGCGTAACCACTGCCGGGAAGGTCGACGACACAGGCGGTTCGGGCGGGGTTGGCGGCATCGAATTCGACCGCTTTCACCCCGCCGGAGATCGTCGGTGGCGTGGCAATGCCGGGGAGCGGAACGACGACCCGCCGGGCAAACGAGAGCGGATTGAGGACTAAAAAGCCGGAACCGGAACCCGCGCCATGCATGATCACCGCGGCAAGTCGCGCGGAAGATTGCTGTTCTTGTTGGGATAATTCCGCCTGCAGTGACGGATCGGGGTCTGGACTGGGGGTCTCGAGACGTTGTTCAACGGCGCCAAAGGGACTCGACACAACCGGTTTTGAGACAAGTACATCAGCGGTGGCGTGATACCAGCTCGCCGCATCAAATCTGCGGCGCTGCAGGGCATGATCGGCATAGCGGCTGATGGGTCGATTTTCACGCCGGGCGACATGCTGGATGAGGTACGGAGAAAAGTACTCGTTGGACTTGTAAACGCTCAGTTGACCGGGAATCTCGGTCTGCTCAAAAAAGCGGTCCAGAGTAACGAACCGACCGAGGCAGGGGGCGTATTTCTGCGAACGACGCAAGTCTTCAAACCAGGGGGCTTCAATTTCCGGCCAACGGGCCAGAATCAAGCCAGCGACCTGATCATGATCCATCGATTCGGCCATTCGAACCGGAAAACGGAGGTAGCTGGCTGCTCCTTCGGCAGCCAAGGGAATTCGGCTAAGGGCATCAATCAACGTCCCATCGACACCGCGCCAGCGAAGTTTTGTGTATTCGGCATCCGGATAAATGCCGTCATCCAATACCACATGTAGTGCCGCTTGGAAGCCAAATTTGACCAGGATTTGAGGCAGCAGCGCGGTCAAACCAAATCGACGTCGACCCCAGACCGTCGGCGTCTTGTCGAGCAACTGCTGCCAGGTGGCGCGCCCTTGCCGGAAGTGATACAACAGGCTTTCGAGCGGCAGCAATGGCAGCGAGGCTTCACGGTCTTCGCCCCCGACGATACTGATTCGCCCACTTTTCCAGGCCTCGGAAAGTGCCGGTTTCAATTCCGGGGTTTTGTCACACATTTGCTGCAGATCGTCAGTGGAAACCAGCAGGCTCCATGGCACGCTCTGTTTCGAATCGGGAATCAGTTTTTCATAATCCATCTCGGGAACAGCCAGGCAGAGATCGAGCAGATAGCACTCGACTGGATAAAAACGTTCGCGGGCTTCGAGCAGCATTTCGAAACAGGAGCGAAGATGGGTTTCTGCGGTCTCTCGATCTTCGGCGAGGGCCGCTTTGGCCCCCGCTTGAGCACGCTGGAAGAAGCGTGAGTCGTCGAGATTTCCGAACTGCCTCATTCGCCGTGTCAGTAATTCAATCAAAAGCCAGCAGGTTCCCAGCGAGAAAAAGTCGGCGACTAAATCGGGGTCCAATGTCTCTTCGGCCGAGATTTCGCCCTGATCCGACGAGGCTGATTCTGGCAAGAGGGGTTCGGCCACAAGATGAGGGGCGTTTCCGTCGCTGTTCGATGCGTTTCCGTCGCTGTTCGATGAAGTCACGACCGCTCCCGACACGCCTCCATCGATGGCAGGGTTCGGAGATGATGAGGAACGCCCGGCATCACTCGTTTCCTCAGGGTTGGCGGAATTGGCTGCAGGATCCCCCAACTCGGTGGACTCGTTTAAATCCACCTCGAGCGCTTTCAGTGCGGCGGCGAGCATCTCGTGGCGGTCTGACAACCCCGAGACAACGGTGGCACCTGCCAGTCGGGCATCATCGGCCCACGAGTGCGCCATCCAGCCATCAGCGACGGTTGGAATGATAACCAGTTGTCCGCGGCGGGGAAGCGGCGGATCATCTGCACGACGCCACCGGGGAATTTCGCCCGCCCAGGCCAGCAGGGCAGGGTGGTAGGCGACGGCAAACGCATTCAGCAGGCTGGCTGCCGGCAAGTCAGTTTGTTCCGTTGGAAAATCTTCCAAGCTATGACACGGGATCAGGATATGAATATCAGGAGAGAGCATCGACAATCTCTTCGTTCCATTTTTGCGAAAACCCAATGAGCGACACCACCCGCCCAGATGATATCGGTCGCGGTCAGCAACAGGTAGGTACAAGACGATTCGGTTCGAGGGATGGAAAATATGAGAGAGTAGGAGAGTCATGAGGCAGTGTATGGGGTGAATGGTGAATCGGGGGTGGAATCGATGCGTTGGGGGGATTCACAGTCACTACGGGGGGGCTTGATCCGTTCAATCCTGACAACGTCATGGGGAAATCGGTGGTTTTCGGAGAGCGATGAGCGAATGAGTGTGGAATTTTTGTTCTGATCGCCGATTTTCCGAAAATCTCTGCTGGAAAATCTCTGCTGGGGGGGGGGGGTCGCCGAATCTTTTTGGTTTCCCTTTTTTCTGGAACTTTTCCGCCGTATTTCCCGTCAAAAATACGGCAGGAATGACAAAGTTGGATCTGCAGCCACAGACTCTGAAGTCGTCACATTGAGAAATCTGATGGTCCGACAATGACACATCGCCGATTGATCCCGTTCTTCTGGTTGACTTTGCTGCAAATCGTCAGTATTCCTTGAGGCTGTTTTTTGCTTTCGACCGTTTGCGATCTTCGTTTGCCAACTCGGCAGTTTGACCTGCATACAGGTTTTCCGTTGATTTTGTGATTATTCGCCTCGGAACTTTGACGGAATCGGCAATCTCCGACCCGTTGGCGGTTGCCGGATTGTTTGTATGTTGATTGGATTGAGTTGTTTGCGGTTTGAATCAGTGAGATCGACGGTTGTTCAACCCCCTGTGAGAAAGACAAAATCATGGCAGAAACCCGGTCAGCATGGGGGATTGAGATTGGTCAGGCGGGACTGAAGGCGATCAAGCTGCGCTATGCCGACAACGCTCAGCAAGTTGTTGCGGTCGCCTACGATTATGTTCCGCATGCCAAACTGCTGAATCAGCCCGATGCCGTTCCCGATGATTTGATCCGTCAGGCACTGGATACGTTTCTTTCGCGAAACCCGATCGGGTCGGATCTGGTGGCAATCAGCCTTCCCGGTCAGAATGCATTGGCCAAGTTCATCCAGTTGCCTCCCGTCGAGCAAAGTAAAGTTGCTGAAATCGTCAAATACGAAGCGCGGCAGCAGATTCCCTTTCCGCTGGAAGAAGTGATCTGGGACTTTCAAGCGCTGGGAGGGGGGATTGAAGAAAGTGGTTATCTGCTGGATGGGGAAGTTGGCTTGTTCGCGATGAAGCGTGAGCAGGTCGAGCATCACCTGCAACCGTTTCTGGAACGGAAGGTCGAAGTCGAACTCATCCAGATCGCCCCGCTGTCACTGTATAATTTTCTGTGCTATGACCGACTCGGATACCGCAAGAACGAACCGCGTGAGCCGAGTGACGATTATTCAGTTGTGGTCGACATGGGTTCGGATGCCACGACTCTGATGGTGACCAATGGAAAGAAAATCTGGATTCGCAATATGCCAGTGGGGGGGAATCACTTCACCCGAGCTCTTACCAAAGAAATGAAGTTAACGTTCGCAAAGGCCGAGCATCTCAAGTGCAACGCGACCAAAGCTCCTGATCCTCGCGCGGTATTCCAGGCACTTCGTCCCGTGTTCAACGATTATGTCTCGGAAATTCAGCGATCGATTGGATTTTTCTCGAGTGTCAATCGGAATGCCAAGATTACACGACTGATCGGGGTCGGGAACGGGTTCCGGCTGGCTGGCTTGCAGAAATACCTGCAACAGAACCTGCAGTACGAGGTCGAACGGGTCGACACATTCCAGGCGTTGGTTGGGGACAATGTCCTGAATGCACCCCTGTTCCAAGAGAATCTGCTGACGTTCTGTGTCCCGTACGGGTTGGCACTGCAATGTTTGAAGTTAACGGATATCCACACGACGCTGCTGCCTCCGGAAATTGCGGTGGCTCGAAAAATTCGTCGTAAAAAACCGTGGGCGGTTGCCACCGCCGCAACGGTGTTGCTGGGTCTGGCAACCTCGGCAGCAGGTTTCGGCAATGTTTTTTCGTCGGTCAGCACGGCCCGGTTTGGTGAGGCGGAAACTGCCGCGGAAGAAGTGAGTACGCTCGCCTCCAAGCTGAAGTCGGACTACGAGGGAGAAGTCGGCAAGAACAAAACGTTACAGGCGAATGGCGAGGTGCTGGTGACCGCGTTGAACTCACGCGATTACTGGCTGGAAGTTTATAAGGCGATTGATGAATGTCTGCCGCGAGACACAGACAATCGGCGCGACGAGAGCGAACTGGCGAAGATGGATCGGATTTCGATCCGGTCCATTACGACGAAAAAATATGACGATCTGGGGTCCTGGTTCAATGAGCCGGTGATGACGCTGGCTGACGGTCCGGCGAAACTTTATTCACGAGAAGACAAAGATCTTGAGGCGGGGGCCAAATCGGCATTGTTGATCGCCAAGCCCGAGTATGAAATCAACGACCGATCGGTCGCTCCTTCGGGGGCGGGATATGTGTTTACGTTGAATGGTGTGCATTATCACCATGAAGACAAGAATCCGAAGGGGAAAGGGGCTACGTATGTGGCCGAAAAGTTCTTGAAGAACTTGCAGAGCTGGGCAGTGAAGCGAGAAAGTTCCACCGGGGGGCCTCCTGTGGAAACGCCGGTCCGACTGATTGGGATTACCCATGCCACGCTGCCGGAAGTGACAGCTCCTACGCCGATCTTGTTTACTCCGGGCCGCAAGTCGGGACCGAGTGGCGGATCGAGTCGGGGAAATCCGTTTGGAATGGGTCCAGGTCGGACGTTGGGTGGTGGTAGGGGATCCGATGACGATGAAGGCTTCCCTGGAGTTGCTGCTGGTGGGATCAGGCCCGCACAGGGGGGCGGGGCGGGGGCCGATAAGACTGTCCAGTTGCAGCGAACTGTATTTAAAGTGGTCTTTGCCTGGAAACCGACCCCGCTTGCCGATCGCAAGCCGTGGCCAGTCGAATTGCCAAAACCCGGTGAAGGGGCTCCTCTAGAATCTGGTAACCCGAATCCGTGACCGTTTGGTTTTTTCCGAACGACAACGGTCGTTCACTCTTCAGTAGATTGATTCGTCAGACCGATTTTTACAGGCGGAGGTGATCTCATGGAACGTCTCGAACCGATTTTGAAGCAAAAATTCTGGATCCTGCTGGGTGTCGGAATTCTGATGACCTTCACCGGTTGGTGGATGGCCACTGCGAAAATGTTGCAGGCCATTACCGAGCGGAAAACCAAAATTGAAGCGGCGGAAAATAGTGTCCCGAAAGGGGAGGTTCCGAACGAATCCTGGTCCAAACGACTGGCAGGTGTGAACGCTCTTCAGGATAGCGGAGTGAAAACAACCCAGTTAAGTCTCTGGAAACGCCAGTTGGCCAAAATGACCGTCCCCCAGGGACTGGATCAGCAGGTCCCCTATCTCGGCAAATTTACCAGCGAGGACCGGGAAGTCTTTCGAGATTTGTACCCTGACGAAGTTCGTAAAGTCTGGAAAATGCTGAATCCCATGGACTTTGACGGCAGTGGCGTCGTGCAATTTCCTGTCGAGAGTATGTTCAAATTGATGAAACAGAAGCCTTGGATTGTTTCGGCACCTAAGTCGGAAGTGATCTGGGACATCATGGAGGATCTGTGGCTGCTCGAAGGATTGTTCCAATCGATTGCCGAGGTGAACGGTGGCCCGGATGCGACCCGCATGGAAGCCTGTGTGCACCAGATCGATAAACTCGAACTCCGCGGAGGCGGGGCAAAGATGCCCAGTGGCGGGGGTGTGGCTGCGGCCGCCGGAGGTGACGGAGAAGGTGCTGGCTTCGGTGGTGCGGGAATGATGATGAGTGGTCGGGGTGGTGCCGGGGGAGCAGGGGGAGCAGGGGGTGCGATCACGGCCGTTTCAGCGGATTTTGATGTCCGTGAAGAGTTTGGCGATGATGGAAGTGGCGCTTCAGCAGGAGCTGGTGGAGGCGGCGGAGGTTCCGCCGCGTTCAAAGGCTCATTGATGATGGGTGCCATGGGTGGCGATAGTGACGGGGGGGGGGCACCCGCTGCGGGAGCGGAAACTGTAATCAAGCGGTTTGTGACAGACGATCCCAGCCGCCCTTATCGAACACGAGGTTTCTATCTCTCGGTCAAAATGGACCATCGCCGGATCCCCCAGTTAATTGCGGAATTAACGGCAAACGATAAATCGGTCTGGCCGGTCGAAATTGTGCGGGTTCACATGAGTCGCCTGCACGAAGATGACATGAGCAGTGGTCCCGGTGGTGGTGGTGGCATGGCGGGGGGACGATCCAGCATGGGCTTTGCCGGCGCAAGAGTCGACGACAGCGGCAGCGGCCCGTCGCTCGGTGCGGCCAGTATGATGGGTGGCAAAGCGGCCATGGCAGCGGCATCAGGTCTGGGGGGTGCGGGAGCTGGCGGTGACGACTTTTCGGGTTTCACTGGCGGAAATTCACTCGGCGGGGGCGGAGCCAGCGGGAACAAATCACAGCAGGCGGTGCTGGCAGAAGCGGTGCTGGAAAACACGCTTCGCGACCCTTACATGGCCCAGGTCACGCTCTGTGGGATCTTTACGATGTACAGGAAGGCAGACGAGCCTGCCGCAGAAGTCAAGCCTGCCGAGACTGAAGGAACTGCCCCTGCGAATCTGGAAGCGGAAGCGGGGACAGTGAATGAAGCGACTAACGATGCGACGAATCGCGACCAGTCCGCCGAAGAACCCCCCTTGTCCGAAGAAGGCTCAGCCGCGGCGTCACCCGATATGAATGCCGAGGAATCATCGGACGTGACCAATGATCCGGTCAATCCAGCAGACGAAAGCCCCGATTCTCCTCCGGCAAAAATCGAAGCAAAAACCGAAGAGGATCAGGAACTCGGCAATGAACCGAAATCCGATACGAATCTGAAGTAACGAGTTTGTGCGAATCATTTGTAGTTGAAACACTGATTTTCTCTGACGTCGAACTGACGGAGGAACCTGATCATGAAAAAATTGAATATCAAAGCGTTGCTGATTGACCACGGCGAAAAATTCGCATTCGGTCTGTTTGGCCTGATCATACTGGGGATCCTGGGACCAGGAACGTCATGGGGTCGCTATAGTAAGACCACTCCCGATGCGCTGAAGGGGAGTGCCGAGGCAGCAAAGTCGAAGATCACTTCGAACAATCCTTGGCCGAAGGACAAGGAAGAGTCGTTCAAAGTCATCGATTTTTCCGAGAAATCGAACCAGCTCTTCACGATGCCGGCAGTGGCTCGATACGACTTTTCTCAATGGTTATTTCATCCGTTATACAAAAAGGATGAACCGAAACGTGAGCCCCTATTTGAAACGGTGCAAAACCTGATCGTCAAATCGGCTTTTGTACCGCTCAGCGTTCTCTCAGATGACGCCCGGAAGATGATGGAAAATGGATTGGAGACGGAGGGGGCCGAGTCCGAAGCGGGAATGGAATTAACTCAGAGCGGTGACGAGTTTGAGCTGCGACCGGGTGCTGGAACCGGGCCCAATACGGGACGGGGTGCGTTTGATGATGATGGCCCCCAGACCGGCGGTCGGGCTCCTGCCATGATCGGTCCTCCTGCAGGTGGTTCTACCAAGTCTGGCAATACGAACAAAACCCCCGGTTTGGGTAGTGCTGCGGGAAAAAATCGGCCTGGGGCTGCTGGGGCGATGAGACCGGGCGCGATGGGGGCGATGGGACCGGGGGCGATGGCAGGGATGAATCCCGGTGCCATGGGAGCCATGGGCGCCGGCATGTTAGGTGCCTCAAGAATGGGCCCCGGTGGGAATATGGGTCCCGGCGGGATGATGGGTCCCGGTGGGATGATGGGTTCTGGAATGGCAGGTGCCGGATCGGGAGTCACCGTGCGGGGTCACCGCGTGATGGCGGTTCGTGGTGTGTTTCCGATTCAAAAACAAATCGAGAACTACCGGAACGCACTGCATGTGACTCAGGAAGAGGCACTCGATCTGCTCGAAATCACCGACTTTGTACTCGAACGTCAAACCGCCTTAGCGGGCTCTGATCCCTGGAAAGAGAGTCCCTGGGTCACGGTGAATATCGAAAGTGCACTCGAAGTTTTAGCGGAATGCTCGGATCTGGATGCTGAGGATCCTGTCCCTACGGCATTGCGAGACTCGGTTATCACCATGGATCTTCCGATGAACCTGCTTGGGATCTGGAAAGAGTATGCGACACATCCGCTGATCAAGAATGAAGAACTCAGCCCCGAAGCGATTGAAGAAGAAGCGAAGCTACTGGAAAAGGTCAATGAAACCTTTGAAAACGCAAACTTGACGGATCCATCGCAACCCCGTCGTCGTGGCTTGGCCGCAAAGCAACGAGACTTCAACAAGATGGTCAATCAGGTGAATTCGAATCCCGAGAGCCGCGGAATGATGGAACAGATGATGAAGGGTTCCAGAGGGGCGGCTGGGCCTGGAATGGGAAGTATGGGCATGGGTGGAGCGATGGGTGGAGCGATGGGGGGAAGAGTCCCCGATACGGATGGGGCGATGAGTAGCATGATGATGGGACCCGGGGGAAGAATGGGTCCAGGAGGAATGGGCGCAGCAGGAATGGGACGTGGCATGCAAGGCTCGACGGCGATCGATCGGTTGGTGGCCCGCCGAAAATACCTGCTGTTCCGCTATTTCGATTTTGATGTCGAATTCGGTATGGCTTATCGGTATCGAGTTAAATTAGTGCTGCGAAATCCCAACTTTGAACGTCCCGCCGACGAATTGGGTGACATTGAAATTGCCAAAGGTGAAGAACGGGAAACACCTTGGAGCAATATTTCTAATCCAGACGTGGTGCGAAACAAGGTAGGCTACTTCCTGAAGGATGTGGAACGAGAACCCTATCAGGAAGAGAAGGTGAAATCCTCGACCCGACCTGTCGCTTTGCTATCGATGTACGAGTGGGACACTACCCTTGGAGCCGTCTTCAATGATGTGCTGAATCTGACCGCGATTGGTGGATTCATTGGTGAAAAGAAGAAATCGACCACCATCCCGGATCTGGTCGCCGGGACGATGGAAAAGGGTGAGCACGAGTTTATGACCCAAGATGCACTTCTTGATGTCGAGGCGGATGCGGATGTGACACCCGATCAGCACCCAGACCTGAAATTGTCACCTGACAAGGGACGCAGCAACGCTCGTTTAGGACTGGTGGAAGAAGTCCTGGTTGTTACGGCACTGGGAGAATTGAAAACCCTGGGGCAGCCGATGAATGACAGCGATAAAGATTCATTAAGGCATTGGCGTCAAAGAGAAGAGCTGGAGCACAAAGTGATCAAATCCAGGGAAACGACCTCAATCGTGACTCAACCGGGGGCTGCTGTGGATGATGAACAGCAATTTAAACAGCGATCCAATCCCCGTCGTGGGCCCATGGGTGCAGCGGGAGGTTCCGGTATGGGGAGCATGATGATGCCCGGAGGAATGGGTTCCGGTTCGGCGCCACCTGGTGCGAATCAACCACGCCGAGGACGACCTGGGGGTGGTGGCGGAGGTGGTGCCGTTCAAGGAAATTAATGTTGTTCTCGTGTTTGTCTCTAGAAACCCTCGGGCGCTCCGCCCGAGGGTTTCTGTTTAGCGGGGATTGGAATGGAACGTCCTACTCTGCTGCCAAAGTCTGGGGGCGAAACCTTGCCCTGGATCGCTTCCCCGGCTGATACCCCTTTCGGCACTGTTTTCCGAATGACCCGCTGGTGGCCATCATGCTGCCAGTGCGGTGGCCTTCTGCCGATGGCACGACGGCCACCACGCTCGATTCAAGATCGATCACTGGTCAGCTCCTGCATTTTCCAGTAATTCAGAGGAACGCAAAATGGTGAAGACCGGGTTTTTGGTGACACTCACGGTCACGATCAAGGTCACAGCGATTGTGGCGGGTTTTGTTCTGGCAACCGGTGGCAGCCTCGTCATGGCTGACATACCTGGGCCGCCACGGGTGAGACCTGAACCGTTGGTAAACCCTGTTCCCGAACAAAAAATCAAACAGATTGAAGAAGAATCAGCGAAACGGATAGAAGAAGAGGCGATGAAACAGATTGAAGAAATTCGAGCCAATCCAAAAAAATCGTCAGCGGCAAGTCTTTCAAATCCTCCGATCGCCGAAAATCACTCGTTCAGTTTGGTCACGGACCCTGCGATCGCATTGACGATCGCTGCAGGGTCGGGTTTGGCGATCGCAATCGGTAGTCTGATTTGGCTGAAACGAAAATCTCGAAAAACGGCGTAAATCCGTTTGATCGCGAGTTGGGACGCGCTGTTGAACATTTACGGTGTTGAACATTCACATTCGTCATTCTGCTTCGTAAACCTGATTTCACCCCGAGGGAATTTCGGATGTTTTCGTTCGCAGTGAATTCCCCCTCGGGTGATTCTGTTCCTCATGCACCTCCCCCGTCGCAACGTGCATTCGCGGTGGCGTTGCTATCTGTGGCCGGAATCGCGTGTCTGCTGGCGGGCTGGTTTCCTGTCGGTGTTTCGATTGTTGCGGTGTTTTTATTTGCCGGTCCGCATAACTGGATCGAAGCTCGCTATCTGATGACGCGGATGCCGCCGAAATGGGGGCCGTTACGTCGTTTTTTTCTCACCGGGATTGCTGGAGTCATCGGGCTGACAGCGAGTTTTGCCTCGATTTCGTGGGTCGGCCAATGGGCAAATTGGTCGCCGACAACGTACCTGATTGCCGTCGCCAGTTGGAATACGGCGTTGGTCGTCTGGGTTTTGACACTCGTTCACTGGCGCAGTCAGCAGAACCCTCGTCGGGACTGGAACTGGACGGTTCCGGTCGGTTTGTTTCTGATCACGCTGACCTGGATCTGGCCGCTCACTTGGGATCTCGGCCTGGTTTATCTGCATCCGCTGCTGGCGCTGTGGTTTCTGGATCGTGAACTGAGAACTCATCGCGCCGAATGGCGGTCCGCATACCGATCTTGCCTGCTGATGGTACCGGTGTTACTGGGAATCTTGTGGTGGCAACTGTATGACTCGCCCTCCCTCCCCGGCAACGATTTGCTCACATCGCGGATTGCGGCCCACGCCGGGGCGGAACTGTTGAGCGGGATTTCGAGTCGACTGCTGGTGGCGACACACGTGTTTCTGGAGGTGCTGCATTATGGTGTGTGGGTTGCGATGATTCCGCTGGTCAGTCTCGAGTCTGCAGCGTGGCGGATACAGGACGTTCCGTTAGCCAAACGTTCGCCCCGCTGGAAATGGGGGCTCTCGATGTTCCTCGTGTTCGGGGCGATGCTCGTCCTGGTATTGTGGGCTGGTTTTTTCCTCGATTACCCACTGACTCGAGACATCTACTTCACGGTTGCAATGCTCCATGTACTGGCCGAGATCCCCTTTTTGCTGCGACTGCTGTAAAAACTCGTCGCCAGGATTTACAGAGAAAAGAAAAAGTACCACGATGTCTGTTGCCCCTCTGTGGACCTTCTTTCTGGTCGGATATTTGTTGACCGTTTTGATCGAGACACCGATCCTGTTGCTGGGGTTGTCAGGTTTCCACCGCTTCCGCGATCGGATCATTGCCGGGTTCTGGCTCACGGCCTTTTCCTATCCGATCGTGATTCTGGTTTTGTTCCCGCTGATGAATCAGGGGTTCCATCGCTGGCAGTATCTGGCGGTCGCGGAAGTTTATGCCCCCGTCTCCGAATGCCTGCTGTTCTGGTTCGCATACGAGCAGCCATCCCAGGTTGATCGCAAATCCATCATCCGAGACATGGGGACCATCGTGCTGGCCAACCTGTGCTCGTTCGTGGTGGGCGAGTTATTAGGCCGATCTGGCTGGTTGTAAAGAGAGGGTTTACGACTGAGACTCGGAAAAGAGGTCGAGTCGGCTTTTATGGCCCCAGGCTGCGATAAGTTGCGGTGGGTTTCACCGAATTCGGATTGATCGGGGGTGAAGTCAATGATCTGACTCGTGACAGGGACATCTATTAACGAATTAGCCGTTTTTCGCCTTCTCGGTGCCTCTGTGTCTCTGTGTCTCTGTGGTAAATCTGATTTTCTTGCGAGTTGTTAGGCCGGTCTGGCTGATTTTAAAGACAGGATTCACCACTCAGACACAGGGGCACCGAGAAGAGATTCTGCCGGCTGTGAGGCCCTGACTGCAACTTAAAGTGGGGCAAGGGCTTTCCATCACGTCCAGTTTAGAACTCGATTTCAAATGTTTGCTTTTCACGCAGCATCTTGGATTCTACCCGAATGGTGTCCCGGACCAGGCGGCCACCGCCAGGGACATGAATCCGAATCTGTACCATGCCGTCTTCAATCGGTATCAGCTCGTTGGGGTTCTTCACGCGGATGACCTGCCGGTAGCTGTCTGTTCCGATCACATTTCCGGAAATGTCCGAGCCACGGTACTTCGCGATTTTTTCGGGTAACTGGATTTGAATCACTATCTCATAGGCTTCTCCCGGCTTGGGATCGCGAGGATTCGCCCACGTACTGAAACTCCCCTTGGTTTGGGCGTAACCGGGGATCTTCAATGCCGCAACCCCCACCGAAGCGCCGTCCCCCGATTCTCCTTCGCCATTTCCTTTTCCACCCAATCCAACGCGCATGGATTCCGAGAGATCTCCCTGAACCCCCATCGCGTCGAGAATCTGCGAGGCATCGGTCGTTTCGATGGGTGCCGATTCCCCCTCGTCCCCCGGCAGTACCGAATTCAGGATGAGATCCGTACCGAATTCGTCGGTCTCTCCGGTCATTCCCCAGATGCTGACCATCTCGCTGTGAGAGGCCTGGGAAACCAGAAAGCAGGCCAGGACCAGCAATACCACCGCATGCAACAGCAAGGAAACCATCATTCCGATGATTCCCTGTTGCGTCCACCACGACTCAGTCCGACCGTTGAGGACCGTCGTTTGGTTCTTGCTTTCCGGGGGCACCACCATGGGATGACGGGGAATTGATCGTGGTACTGGGGGGGCAGTTGGCGGCCCGTCTGTTGGTGGAGTTGTGCCGGCTTGGGGGTGCGGTTTCGTCGCAACGCTGGCTGAGCCTTGAGCCCGACGTTTCGCCAGCCAAACAGGAACTTCCACCAGCGGTGCGTCGACCAGTTCTGGCTGACCGTCCGAGTCATCCGCAGCGGGATTCAAATTCACGATCGAGACCGGCATGATCGCCGCCTTGAGGAAAAAGGTCATTCCTGTCAAAGTCTTCCCCAATGGAATCAACCGATCAGGAAAAACCGGACAGCCAGATTATACATCGTCCGCGCAGATTCCGAGACATCAAATCCCGAATCTCAGGATTCCTTATCGTCTCACTCGACTCAAATTATCCGGACAATCAAGAAATCCTGTGGGAGAAATCGCTGTCAAAGGTCGGCAGACCGAATTCAGCGTGCTCGATTTCTCGGGCTTTTTAAGGAACAACACATGACACCGATCGAACGAATTGGGGTAACCCGCCGCTGGTCCGACGCCGTGATTCATCAAGGAACCGCTTATTTTGTCGAAGTCGCTGAGGATCCCCAGCAGGATACTCGCGGGCAGATTCGTCAAATTCTCGCGCAAATCGAATCCCGGTTGGCTCTGTTTGACAGTGACCAAACGCGTCTGCTGCAGGTGCTGATCTATCTGGCAGATCTTGCCGATGGAGTTATCTTGAACGAGCTTTGGGACAGTTGGGTGCCGCAGGGACATGCTCCCGCACGGGCCTGTGTTCAGGTGGGACTGGCGCCGGGCTACCGAGTCGAAATGGTCATTACTGCCGCTACGGGATCCGTTTCCCCTAGGGTGACATGAAAATTGCTGACGCCGAATTCGGATGGGGCGGATCAGTGAACGAGGGTCTGCGGGAATCAATGGCGCGTCAGCGAAATCCACCAGAGATCCGCCAGTCCCATTACCAGTAGCCCCAGACTGACGACCGCATTCACATTGAAGAAGGCGACATTCACACGCGTCAGATCTGTAGGGGAAACGAGTGCGTGTTCGTACAGCAGCAACCCCGCGACCGCGATGCTTCCCAGCAGAAACACGGGACCTAATTCGGCGAGATACCAGAGCGAAAACAGACTCAGAATTGTCAGCAGATGACTAAGAAAGGCAAATCGCAATGCAGTCGGAATCCCCCACCGCGAAGGGATGCTGAACAGGTTCCGTTCGCGATCGTAATCGGCATCCTGGCAAGCGTAGAGAATGTCGAATCCTCCGACCCAGAAGAAGATCACCGCAGAGAGTAAGGCAGGAACCAGTGCCACCTCGCCCCGAATCGCGATCCAGGCGGCCACGGGTGACATCATCAGGGCTGCCGACAGCCAATAGTGACACCAGATTGTAAAACGCTTGGTATACGAATAACCCAGTAGAAAGAGCAACACGGGAATCGATAACCGAATTGGCCAGGGGTTAGGGAGGAAAATCAGCGTTGCCGCGATAAAACCGGCTGAGCTCAGGATCGTAAAGAGGATGACCGCTTTGAGGCTCAGCAACCCTGCAGGGAGGTGTCGTTTTTGGGTTCGCGGGTTTTCGGCATCAAACCGACGATCGACGATCCGATTGAATGACATGGCGGCCGAGCGGGCAAAAACCATGCAGAGCACAATTCCCAGCAATTGAGTCACAGAGAATGGACTATCGGGCATTCGCCAGGCGAGTGCTGCAGACAACAGGGCAAACGGCAGCGCAAAAACCGTATGGCTGAATCGGATCAATTCGAGTAAGTGACGGATTTTTGACAACATGACAACAGACGCCACAGACAACCAACAAAGATAAAAACCACAGGATTCTATGACGGATCCGCAATTTGACCACTCGACCGCTGTCGGTCAATTGCTGTCGGTCAATTGCTGTCGGTCAATTGTCGACCTGGACCAGTTTTTGGTACTGCTTGATCGTTTGCTCGGCGGCGGCCCGCGAATCGGGCCAGGCCAGTGCTTCGGCAGAGAGATAACCGGCGTAGTCAATCGCCTTGAGTGCCGCAACAACCCGCGGATAATCGATGTGACCAAACCCGGCAGGACGGCGATTCGAGTCCACGAAATGAATGTGTCCGATCCACTTGCCCCCCTGGACCAGCGCCGCAGCCAGATCAGACTCTTCAATGTTCATGTGAAACAGATCCGCCAGCAACCGCACATTCTCGGTCTGCAGCGAGTTCATCAGTTCGACACCGACCGCCACGGTGTTCACCAGATTCGTTTCGTAGCGATTGAGCGGCTCATAAATCAAAGGAAGCTGGTAGCGTTGAGCATATGCCCCCAGGTCATTCAATCCCTCTCGCAGCCAGTTGATCGCCTGTTCTCGGGTCACCCCATCACTCCAGCGGCCTTGCATCGAACCAATAATCGCCGGGGCACCATGGGGACCACCAAAGTCGATCATCGACCGGATAAATTCGCGGGCCTCCGCACGCAAACTCGCCTCGGGGCTGGTGAGGCTCAGCTTGTGTTTGACCCAGCCCGCCCCCGTACCGACCGCCGCGAGCTGCAGTTGATGGGCTTTGAGCAGTGCCGCCAAGTCCCCTTGAGAAACCGCATTAGGACCAGGTGCAAACAGCTCAATCGCATCAAATCCCAGTTCTGCTGCCTGATGGCAGGCGGCAGGCAAATCATCCCAGAAAACGAACGGCCCCCCTTTGGCTTCGGAAACCAGGCTGACGGTGACGGCTGATCGGAACATGGATTATCCGCTGAGGCCAAGCCTCGGAATTGCAGGGGGGGGACAAAGTACAAAGGGAGCGATCGCAATCGCATCGCGGAGTTGGTGATCGCCCTATTGCCAACTCCGCGACCGATTCCTGGTGAGCGGAAAAGTCCGTTCTGTCTCGATTGCCCGATTATTCGAGCGTCATCAGCAAGTCACCCGCAGCGACCTGCGTTCCCCGCTTGACGAGCACCTGACCGATCCGCCCGTCACGGTCGGCCGTGAGGTTCGTTTCCATTTTCATCGCTTCGAGACTTAACAGCTTTTGTCCTTTGGTGACGTTGTCTCCTGCCTGGACGGCAATCGTCGAGATCATCCCCGGCATGCTGGCACCGATGTGTTTGTTGTTGGCCGCATCGGCCTTGATGTTGGCGGACCCTTTCGGCTCAAGGGACTTGTCGACGACGGTGACATCCCGCGGCTGTCCGTTGAGTTCAAAAAAGACTGTCCGTTTGCCATCGGCATGCGGGTCGCTGATCGAGAGGAAGCGAACGATCAGGCGTTTACCCGGTTCGATATCAAACGAAATTTCCTCGCCAGGGGCTTGTCCGTAGAAGAAAACGGGGGTTGGCAGGCAACTGGTGTCCGAATTCAGTTGTTGATGAGCGACGAATTCTTCGAACACTTTGGGATAAAGCAGCCACGTCACCACATCCCGGTTCGAGGGTTCGGATTTGATCAGATTACGCACTTTTTCCGCCGCGACAGTGAAGTCGGCAGGAAGCAGGCTTTCGCCCGGACGACCGATGACGAGTGGTCGATCGCGAAGAATTCGTCGCTGCACGGCGAGCGGGAACCCACCGGGTGGTTGACCCATTTTGCCGCTGATCAGGTCAATCACACTTTCGGGGAACGAGAGATCTTTTTTGTCGTTGAGGACATCAGCCGAAGTCAGATCGTTGGCAACCATAAATAAGGCCATATCACCGACGCTTTTGGAGCTGGGAGTCACTTTGACGATATCGCCAAACAACTGATTGACCTCGGCGTAAAGTCGGCAGACTTCGGTCCAGCGGTCTGACATTCCCAACGCTTTGGCCTGCTGGTAGAGGTTGGTGTACTGTCCCCCAGGCATCTCGTGCTGGTAGAGGTCGGCGGTTGCGGGGAGCATCACTGTTTCAAAGGGTTGATAGTACTGCCGGACCACTTCCCAATAGCGAGCCAGCGAATCCAGGTGTTCGGTCTGAAGACCTGGATTTCGGTCCGAGAACCGGATCGCCTCGACCAGCGTATTGAGATTAGGCTGTGATGTTCCGCCGGACATCGGGGCAAGTGCCGCGTCGGCAATGTCCAGTCCGGCGTCGCTCGCCATCAGGATTGAGGCGGCCTGGATTCCCGCCGTGTCGTGGGTATGAAAATGGATCGGTATCCCAATTTCTTCCTTGAGTGTTTTGACCAGCTTGGCTGCTGCTGCAGGTTTACACAATCCGGCCATATCCTTGATGGCCAGCAAGTGGGCTCCCCCTTTTTCCAGCTCTTTGGCCAGATTGACATAGTACTTCAGGTCGTACTTGGGGCGACGGGGATTGAGGATGTCACCGGTGTAACAGATGGCGGCTTCGCAGAGCATTCCCGTTTCGCAGACGGCATCCATCGCCACCCGCATGTTCGGAGCCCAGTTGAGCGAATCAAATACGCGGAAGATATCCATCCCGGCGGCAGCCGCTTCTTTGACGAATTCTCGAACGATGTTATCGGGGTAATTGGTATATCCGACGGCGTTTGAGGCTCGTAACAGCATCTGAAACAGAATGTTGGGGATCCGCTCACGCAACTGAGTCAATCGGTCCCAGGGGCATTCTTTGTTAAACCGCATCGCGGTATCGAAGGTGGCCCCTCCCCACATTTCAAGCGAAAAGAATTGGGGGCACAGGCGAGCATAAGCGTCGGCGATATTCAGCAGGTCATGCGTCCGGAACCGCGTGGCCAACAGCGACTGATGGGCATCCCGCATGGTGGTATCGGTAATGAGCAACTGCTTTTGAGCGAGCACCCATTCCGAAAATTTCTTGGGACCCAGCTCTTTGAATTTGTCTCGTGAGCCTTTGGGGATGGGTGAATTCCAATCCAGAGGGGGTAGTGGAGCGGCGGTCCGATCGACTTTCGTCGCTGCTGCGGCGTGGATTTTTCCGGTGTTCAGAATGGTATCGGCGAGGAACGTCAGCAGTTTGGTGGCCCGGTCCTTGCGTGGGGCAAACTGGAAGAGTTCCGGGGTTTCATCAATGAAGCGGGTGGTAAAGCCTCCCTCGATGAATTTGGGGTGGGTCATGACCTTGATCAGGAACGGAATGTTGGTTTTGACTCCGCGAATCCGGAACTCTTGCAGCACCCGTTCCATCCGGGCCGCGGCATCGCCGAACCGACGGCCTCGTACGGAAACTTTAACGAGCAGGGAGTCATAAAACGGATTGATGACCGCCCCGGAAAAGGCGCTCCCTCCATCCAGTCGGACGCCGGCCCCCCCGGCGGAACGATAGTGAGAAACACGGCCGTAGTCGGGCATGAAGTTATTGGCAGGGTCTTCGGTGGTGACACGGCACTGAATGGCGAAGCCGTTGATGCGAATGTCTGCCTGGGAGCCGAGATTGATTTCCGGATCGGAAAGAGGTGTCCCCTGAGCCACGAGAATTTGCGATTTGACGATATCAATCCCGGTGACTTCTTCGGTCACGGTGTGCTCGACCTGGATGCGAGGATTGACTTCGATGAAATAGTACTTTTGGGTTTGGGTATCAAATAGAAACTCAACGGTTCCGGCATTCTGATAACCGACAGCCCGGCCGATTTTGATCGCCGATTCACAGATCGCGTCGCGAATGTTGACATCGAGAAACGGCGCCGGTGCGATTTCGACGACTTTTTGATGCCGTCGTTGCACGGAACAGTCACGCTCGTACAGATGGACGAGATTTCCGTGTTTGTCACCCAGCAGCTGAACTTCGATATGCCGCGGCTGTTGAATAAACTTTTCGACAAAAATGTCCGGAGACCCGAATGCGGACATCGATTCTCGCTGGGCCTGCTCGAACAATCCGGCCAGGTCTTCGGGGCGGTGTACAACGCGCATTCCCCGTCCACCGCCGCCATTAGCCGCCTTAAGGATCACCGGATAACCGGTGTCCGCAGCCAGTTTCTGGCCATCGGCCACGTCGACAATCGCCTGTGAACTTCCCCCCAGCACGGGAACTCCAGCCTTGCCGGCGATTTCTCGGGCGGTGATTTTATTTCCAAGCGATTCGAGAACCTGCACTGACGGTCCGACGAAAACAATTCCTGCCGCATCGCAGGCTGCGGCGAGTGCGGGGTTTTCTGAGAGGAACCCGTAACCGGGATGAATCGCATCGACATTCGCGGCTTTCGCAATCCGAATAATCGCGGGAATATCGAGATAGGCGCGGATCGGTTCGCCAGGCTGACCGATCTGGTACGCCTCGTCCGCCTTAAAGCGGTGGAGTGCGTAACGGTCTTCGTACGTATAGATGGCCACGGTCCGAATCTGCAGTTCATGTGCGGAACGACAGACCCGGATCGCGATTTCGCTTCGATTGGCAATGAGCAGCTTTTTAATGGGCTTCATACGAAGTCAGTCTTCAATCTGGAGATGTTCGGAGAGACGTACTCGGGGCTTCCGTGGATCCATGACACGACGGCAAGCAGGTGTGTAAGAATACCGGAGTCGACTTGTACCTCGCAATTGTCCC
>CAMBQP010000100.1 GCA_945869955.1 Schlesneria paludicola DSM 18645 | reverse complement strand
ATTCAGGAAGCTCAATTTTGCGAGGGGGCTTGGGTGGCGGAAAGACAATTTCCTCCTCGCCTTCGCGAATCTCGCGGTCGGGTTGTTGTTCGGTCAGGCCGAGTTGTGCGGCGATCCACTGCACCACACCCGGATCCCCATCCACCATGGCCCAAAGCAAGTCGGCACGGCTTACCAGGGTACCGTCTGATCGTTTCGGGGGGGCATTCATTGCTCAACCCCAGCCGATTTCTCGAACAGAAACTTCTGGATGTTGTCACTGATCCGCTTGTAGATGACCTCGTCCGTATCACCCTCCTGATTTTTGTTTTTCTCTTCTGCGGCCAGGACCGTCATCGCCCGAAGAAAGTCGAGATATTCCGCCTGCCCCGGCTTCAGCCGCTGATTCTTGCGAATCGCCTGCCGCCGATCTTTCAGTAGCAATTCCGCCGCCAGCCTAAGCTGTGCCTCGGGAATCAACCGTTCGAAGTGGGCCTTGCCTCGTGCAATCAGGTATTGCAGAAACACCTCTTGTTGTTCCTTGTCTTGTTTCTCCTGGTTGCGAAGCTCGTTCCCCTCGGCGGACGTACAATCGGGAAGTTTCAGCTGGAGCACGACACAGCGGCGTACAAAGGGGTCGGGGAGGGCACGTTCTTCGTTGGTGGTAATCACAATGAGCGGCGGTTTAACCTGGGAATTCGCCGTGATCGGCGTTTCCCAGCCTTGCGGCGTAAATTGACGCATACCAAAGACTTCGAGCAGCCCATTGGGGACATCGGAATTAGCCTTGTCGATCTCGTCAATCAAAATCACCACCCCATCGGATTCTTGCCAGTTTGACAGATCGGGGGGGAGCGGCGGCGGGGTCTGCTCGATCTTTTCGAGGTGCTTCTGAGCGGAACCCCAATTGATCGCGTACCAGAGCGGCCCCGGCTTCACGAATCGCTGCAGATTCATTTTCCTCTTGAGTTCTTCCAGATCATCTTTACAGAGATGCGCAGCCACCTGAGCCTCGGCGAGTCGGGTGACGGCATCAAACGACCACATCAGATCACGGGCTTCGGTGGTCGAATCGACAGTAAACGGAATGATCCGTCGCTGCATTTTTTTGGCAGCGGCATACGCGAGTTGGGTCTTACCGATTCCCGGTTCGCCCCGAATTAATAACGGACGATTCGCCGCGCGAGCGGCACGAATCGCCCACCACTGGGAATCCTCCCAGACATGGGCGATCCTTTCGGTCGTGGTGGCGGAAAGAATGGTCGTTTCGGTCGTCATCAATGACTTTCTCGATCGGAGTGGATTGCTGCCGTAATGGTATTACGGCGAGTGGTAATTAGATGATAGGAATCCGTGGTAAAGATTTCAGGGAGCTTGATAAAGAAGATTTCAGGAAACAGTTTTTTCAATTTCGAGATATCGTGATCACGATTTTCTTCGACAAACACAGCGATTCGGATCGCAATGTCGGGGTCAACCCAATCTCGAAGGTGTGCTTGAATTTGCCCCGTTGCAGCCGCGATGGCTTGGGGAGAGTCGGGATCGAAAACGGGGATACCGAGTTGGATCGCCAGTCCGCCGATGAATTGATTCTGGTACGACGTTGTGGCCGCCGCGCCAGCCCCCCCTTCGGCAGGGACCGAAATCTCTTGAAGATTTTTGGGAATGAGTTGTCGATGAGCAATTTGATCAAGAATCCGTCGCGGATCTTGCCGCGACTCGGCCTGATAATCGGACGTTGGTAGCAACCGGGCAAAGTGCAGAATAATCAAAGGCCGATCCTGAGTGTCGACTTGGATCAACGCGAGTGACTCATCGATTTGTCGCTGAATTTCGAATAATTTTCGTTCAGGGAGTGCAATACAGGTCGCGAAATCACAAAACCGAATTATCGCCTTTCGTTCGGCTGAATCGAATTTTTCACCCGACAGAATTTTTGCGAGAACGTTTTTTTGAATCACATTCAATGGCTCATGCGGCGCACCGGGATGTTTCAGAATCAGGTCAACCAATTCATTGGATTTGATTTCCGGATCTTTGAACACCCCTTTCAGTAACTTTTTGAGGGCGTCTTTGGCACTGTCGCCCTGTGTCTGGACGTACTGGTACGCGGCCTGAATGATCTGTTCTGGCTCGGTAATGGTTGTTCCGGTTTTGTTCACGCCCCCCGCAGGCTTCGGTGCTGGTCTGTTTTTTTCTTCCTCAAACGCGGCGTCAATGTGCCGTATGAAAGCCAGAAGGTCTTTTTGATCTTCCTCGGTTAGGTTTTCGCGATTATTGAGCAGGCTGGATCTTCGAGCGTCCCATTGATCCGGTTTTCTTAGCGATTCATAAACCACGGGGACGTGAAGATTGTTGTCATCGGGATTGATATGAGTCTTAAGATGTTCTTCGAGTTTTGCCGGGTGCTTATTTGGCTTATAGTCCGTACCCGATTTCTTCGCTTCATTCTTATCCGCTTCAATTTTCCGAGACCGATTTTCCCTTAAAGCATGGATCGCCTGATCGGCATGATCGGGCGTTGAAGCGTGCGGATAAAAAAACGAATTCGCATCACATTTCAACAAACCCGCAAGCATTTTAATCACACGATGTGATGTCTGCTCGTGGGTTAATAGACTGGTCCAGTGCCTGTCGTCGAGGAGATCTGGTTCTCGTGCCGTTGTTTTGGTGATGTAACCAGGTGCATCCCGCGACTTTTTTTTGAACGCGTCAAAGATCGCGTGCGATCTTGGAAAAAACTTCTCAGTCTCTCTCGGTTCGACGCTGTCGGCGGACATGGACTTCAGCTCATGCGACGAGAATTGGCGAAAAATGCGACGAAAACGGGGCCGTAACTGCGACGACTTGCAGCTAGGATTTCTCGTGTACAGTCCGGCGCCGGACTTCTCTCCAATCCCTGCTTTGGTTGAAGGAAGTCCAAATGAAATCTGTCAAATTCCACCGTGGTCTCGCCCCGTTGATCGAGGCGTTGTGTGCACCGTCGTTGATTTTGAATACGGATCGCATCGAAACCCTGCTCCGATCGTTCGAAATTGACCTGACCGAAATCCAACCTTTTGTTCGCTTTTCCGCTGATCAGTATACCAGAAATCTGGTTTACGGAAACGATCGGTTTCAAATTTTGGTCCTCTGCTGGGGGCCATTCCATGGGTCCCCGGTCCATGCACATGGATCGTCGGTCTGCGGCGTCAAAGTCATTGCGGGGGCCGCCACAGAGTCGTGTTATCACACCCTCAACGATCCCCATCCGTATACCACTCGGATTCTGGCCCCGAATGATGTCACGGTCGGCGAAGGACCGGATGTCCACAAGGTGACCAACAATTCGATGGCGTCGCTGATTACCTTGCATATCTATTCACCTCCGCTGGTGATGATCACTTAAAGGTCGGTTGCCGTTGGTCACCACCGGTTTTGAGCATCGGAACGTGTTCCCGGCAGAAATGCCGGGAACACGTTTTTAACGCAAAGGGGCAAAGACGCAGGGGCGCGGGGAATGCCAGGAATGAATACGGGATTTTGCTTTTTCCCTCTCTTCCTTGCGTCCCTGTGGCCTTGCGTCTTTGCGTTGAAATTGCCGCCTCGGATTTTTTCAGCGGGGCTGGGTTACGCGATGCTCTTCGAGACGTGGTGAAGCGGTGGCAAACTGCTGGTTCCTTGAGTGACTGCTGATCTCGAACGCGTGGACGGTTGGGGCGGCATTGGTCAAACGGTGAATGACACCTCGGATTTCTTAGCGGGGCCGGGTTACGCGCTTCTCTTCGAGGCGCGGTTAAACGGGCCGTTAAACGATGGCAAACGGCTGTTGCGGCTGGTGACTGCTGATCTCGAACGCCTGGACGGTTGCGGGCGGCATTGGTCAAACGGTGAATGACACCTCGGATTTTTCCGCGGAGCCGGGTTACGCGCTTCTCTTCGAGGCGCGGTTAAACGAGGGCAAACGGCTGGTGAAACGGCTGGTGAAACGGCTGGTGAAACGGCTGGTGAAACGGCTGGTGAAACGGCTGGTGAAACGGCTGGTGAAACGGCTGGTGAAACAGACGCTCGAACCGGGGCGCTCGAACGGGGGCGGTCGAGCTCACCAACTGGTTTTTGCGACCATTTTGGAGCAGTTTTGCGACCAAAAACCCGTTTCTTCTGCGACGACCCGGCACCAAAATGAGATCAGCTTTGGCCAAAGCGTTTCTGTCAGTTTCTGTGGTGTTTGACTTCACAAACCTGTGATAAGAAAGAAATGCGATGAAAAATTCTCTCACTCAAAAAATGGTCCCCGCGATCGCAGATCAGACGATCCGCATTAACCGCGAGACCGCTGCAAAAATTCGTCAGACCCTCGATGGGCTGATCGGTAATCGTTCTTTTCAGGCCGATGCCTGTGCGGACATCATGGCGGACATGGGTACCGCAGCACTCGGCCCCTTTTTAAACCGGGCCGAGCGACAAATGCTCGAAGATTTTGGTCGTGGGATCGGCGAACACCCCTTTGTCATTCTCGAAGGGTTGCCCCAACAGGCCGATCTGCCGCCAACCCCGAGTATGTACGGTGATGATTCCGCGGTCCAATTCACCGATTCACTCCTGCTCGCCACGATGCGACTGGCTCGGCTTCAGCCCGTGGCGTACTCGTACGAAAACGACGGGCGCCTATTTAGGAATGTCTCCCCCGTAAGGCAATTGCGGGCAAACTCGTCCTGGGGTTATCGCGATCCCCTCGAGTGGCATATCGATAACGCGTATGCCTTCGAAAATGCCGGATTTATGGGGGACACTCCGACAGAGCCCCATGAATCGCCTGCCCCCCAGACGTTGTTTTTTGCGGGGTTACGCAACCAGGACGGCCGAGGCCGTGCGGTCCCGACCGAGATCCTCAAAGCCTCGGACGTGGTCCGAAATGCGTCGCAGAAGTTGGTGCAAATCCTGCAGCAACCCCTGTTTTCCGTGAAGCCGGGAGCATCGAACCTTCGCCCGCCCATGAATCGCCCGATGCCGTTGCTAGAACGAAGTTCTACCACGGGGGAATGGCTATTGCGGTTTAACGCGAATCCGTTGTTGACCGTCGGATTCACCAAACGCGCACAGCTTGCCGTGGCCGAACTGTGTCGACTGCTCGACGATTTGGAAGAGTTGATGATTCCGGTAATGGTGTGTCCCGGTATGATTTTCGCGATCGATAATTATCGCGTACTTCATCGTAGAAAGCAATTTTCACCCGGAACAGATTGGTCAAACGCCCGCTGGCTGCGACGTTGCTTCGGCTGTAGCAGTCGGGGACACGGTCAACAACTCGATGCCGTAAATCGACCATTCGTCTGGAAATGAGAAGTAGTTTTCAGTTTTCAGTTTTCAGTGGCCAGTGGTAACTGGTCACTGAAATTTCTTTTCTTCCTATGCAATTCCTATCCTCTCTTCTTGGTGTGATTGGGTGCGTCAGGCCAAGCTTAGCGTTTCTTAACAGTTGAAAGATACTGTTCATGGCAATTGATTCGTTCGCCATGTAGCAAATACGGTGCGGACCAAGTCCTATAGCGCGAGCGTCCCCGTTGCGACTGGCAGAATGCGGCTGGCGGAACTTGATTGCGCGATTCAAGATTGGCGAGTACTAAGACAACGGCGTCAGATGTCATCGTATGGCCCGTTCATAGGCAAGCAACCGATTTGCAAAATTTGCGGGGACGGCCAAACGCCTGGTCGCCACATGACAGCCAGGATTCCGGATCGATCTCCGGCGTATCCTGTGCCGCGGAGACAGCATGTTCAAGTCGCTTGCGGGGAAATCGCCGGCGAAAACGAGAAAACCCTGACCGTAAGCCCGATTCGGGTTTTTCTGCAGGACGCAGGGGCCCGTCATGACGGCGCACACCTCGCAATCGAATGATCTTACCACTTCGGTAAGCTCGTCGATCGTAGAGAACCGCCAGCTCTCGGTCTCATCTACGGCGCCATTGCCGCATCTTCCGAATTTTTTCATTTCTCATTCATTCAATCTTCGCATTGGTTTGGGAAAGTCCGCCCACTTCAAACGCACACATGTCCTACGACGTGTGCGAGGTCGGTATTATTGTCGATCTCGTGATAGATCATGATGAACTTTTTGAAATCCCAGACCAGGGAGGGCGTAATGATGGCATTCGCAAATCTTCGGAAATGGAACTGTTTGCTGCTGGCCGTTGTGGTTGCACTCGTCGGACAACTTTCCGCCGATGCCCATGATGGTGATCACAGTAACGACCACAGTCACAAGCCGAAAAAAGTACAGGATGCGGCCGCTTACCGACCGACGGCCTTGCCGGACCGAATCGTCCTGACGTGGACGGCCGATCCGTCGATATCCCAAGCCGTGACGTGGCGTACGTCAACGGAAGTCGCGGACGGGTTCGCTCAGATTGCACTCGCGACGCCCGGGGCCGAATTCGTGAAAGAAGCAAAAACCATTACCGCCAAGTCGCAGGCGCTGAAAACGAATCTTTCCACGGCTCATTATCATTCCGTGGAATTTACCGGCTTGCTCCCGAAAACGAAGTACGCGTATCGCGTCGGCGACGAAGTCAATTGGAGTGAATGGTTTCACTTTACGACGGCCAGTGACCAACCAGAACCATTTTCGTTTATTTACTTTGGTGACGCTCAGAACGATATACGTTCTCTCTGGTCTCGAGTCATTCGCGAAGCACAAAGCGATGCTCCGAAGGCTCGATTCATGATCCATGCGGGCGATCTGGTGAACACACCGGAATCCGATGGGGAATGGGGCGAATGGTTCGGTGCCGGGCATTGGTTGAATGCCATGATTCCCAACGTTCCCGTCGTTGGCAATCATGAAATGGCAAAACAGAAAGAGGGCCCTTCCAAGCTAACCCATCATTGGCGACCCCAATTCGCACTGCCCGAACACGGTCCCCGGGGGCTGGAAGAAAGTTGCTATACGCTTGTTTATCACAACGTCCGTTTGGTTTGTCTGAATAGCAACGAAGAAATCGACGTCCAGACGGGCTGGCTGGATAAAGTCCTGGCGGACAACCGCTCGGAATGGGTGGTCTGCGTCTTCCATCACCCGATCTTTTCTACCGCCAAGGATCGAGACAACGCTAATCTGCGAAATGCGTGGAAGCCAGTTCTCGATAAATACAAGGTGGATCTGGTTTTGCAAGGCCACGATCATAGCTATGGGCGCACGGGTCTTGATACACCGTTAGTGACCAAGGGTAACGTTCCGACCGGGGTCAACAACGTCGATGGCAAGACGGGTACGGTTTATGTCGTCTCGGTCAGCGGTCCGAAGATGTACAATCTGAATCACCAACCGATCATGAAGCGAAGTGCCGAGGATACACAACTGTATCAAGTCATTCACGTCGACGGTCCTTCATTGAAGTACCAGGCCCGTACTGCCACTGGCGAGTTGTACGATGCCTTTACTCTCAATAAGCAACCGGGTGACATCAATGCGATTGTGGAACAGGCCCCGTCAACTCCCGAGCGTCTTCGAAGTACCACACGCCCTGCAACGGACAAGGGGGAGAAGGCCGATTCCAAGGCAAATTCCAAGGCGGTTGCTCCGTAGTCCTGAGGTGAGTCGGGCATTCATTCCTTCGTTTCTGTGCGAACCGTCTGTTTAACGTGAATCCTCTGTTGAAAAGGACGAGACATGGTGATGCGAACATTCGCAATATCGATGACGCTGTCTGCATTCGCCACTTTACTGCTGGTTTCGGGTGTTCAATCCGCTCCGCCGCCGAGTCGAACATTGAGTTTTCAGCAAGGGGTTAACGGGTATGCGGGGACGGTTGACACCGAAATCTGGGCGTTGGCGACGACGACGATCCTGGCGGCGAACCCGAACGCCTCGTCCGATGCGAACAACGACGGTGGTGAGAGTCAGGTCCTGTTACGCTTCGACAAGATTATTGGAGACAAACCCCAGCAGATCCCGCAGAGGGCAAGAATTCGCTCTGCAAAACTGCTGGTGAGCGCATTCGATCAGGGAGATATCGTCAACCTGCACCAGATGCTGGTGCCATTCGAAGAATCCGCGACGTGGACAACCCTTGTCTCGGGGGTCTCTGCTGACGGCTTGGAAGCGTCGCGACACAAAGACAGTTTTACTTTTGGAAAAATTGCGGCGAATTCGTCCGAGATTGTGTTTGACGTAACGGACACCGTGCAGAGTTGGGTGAACGGTGACGCAAATCACGGCTGGGTCTTTCTCAACACGGGTGGCAACGGTTGGGATTTTTATACGTCGGAATTCGACAATCCCGCTCAGCGTCCCAAGTTGTTCGTCGAATTGACAGATCCTGCATTGAAATAGACTTCCCTTCAGCCAAATTGTCAGTTTCTCGTTTATGAACTCTCTGTTTATCGATTTATCAGGAATGCAAAGCATGACTTCCTCGCACGACGGTACTTGGTTTGGAGATCCCTCGCACTTCGCACGACCGAACCGTCGCGATGTGTTGCACGCAGGTTGGCTGGGGGGGGTTGGTCTGACACTGGGTGAACTTCTGCGCCACGAGGCGAAAGGGGAAGTCCGAGAGCGTCGGAACGAACCCAAGGCCAAGTCGGTAATTCATATTTACCTGCAGGGGGGCTTTGCCCACATGGACAGTTTCGACCCGAAGCCGGACGCTCCGGTTGATTACCGCGGCATTCTGGATGCGATCGATACGTCGTTGCCCGGAGTTCAATTCAGTTCGCACATGCAAGAGACGGCAAAGGTAGCGGATCGGTTGACAGTCGTTCGTAGTATGTCGCATACCGAGGTCGATCACTCGCGCGGCGAGCACAGCATGTTTTCCGGGTACCGTCCAAGTCCCGCCTTAGTGTATCCCAGCGTGGGGAGCGTCGTGTCACACGAGCTTGGTCCTCGCGGTGCGACACCCCCTTATGTCTGCATTCCCAATCAAGGCAGTCAGTACATGGGAAGCGGGTATCTGAGCAATGCCTGCGGACCGTTCTCTCTCGGGACCGATCCAGCCCGGCCCGGCTTTACTGTACGGGATCTCAGCTTGCCGAAAGGAATCGATGATCAGCGATTCACGGAACGTAAGGCTTGGAAGGAACTGGTCGACGATCACTTTCATAAGCTGGAAAGTGATGATGCGCTGACGACCATGGATTCGTTCTATCAACGTGCCTATGACCTGCTCGGCTCGCCTCAAGCACGAGACGCGTTCAGTCTGAAAGGGGAATCGGACGAGACAAAGAACCTTTACGGGATGAAGCCTTGGGGCCCGATTTTGCGACCATCCGCCGGAGCAAGATTCCTGGTCGCTCGACGCCTGGTTGAAGCGGGGGCCCGCGTCGTCACGATCACTTACGGGGCCTGGGACACACACTCGTACCACTACCGCGGAATCGAGACGCAATTGCCCGATCTCGACAAGGCCTTTGCGGGACTGATTCGCGATCTCGATCAGCGTGGTCTGCTTGATTCGACGCTGGTGTTGGTCACGAGTGAATTTGGGCGTACTCCGAAAGTGAATGCGGGAGGAGGGCGCGATCACTGGCCGCGGGTGTTCAGCATTGTGATGGCTGGAGGGGGCGTGAAGCGCGGACAGGTCTACGGAGCTTCTGACGGGCTCGCCGCAGAGCCGGTCGAAACTCCGCTCTCGGTCGAGGACTATACGTCAACGGTCTATCACCTGCTTGGTATTGATGCTCGTAAAGATCTGATGACACCGGGGGCTCGTCCGCAACAAATCGTGTTGAACGGTGAGGTTGTGAGCGGATTGCTTGGATGAGACCTCACGCGTGGCTTGCCATCGCGAAGTCGTGATGATCAATCAATCGTCATCAAGCGAGAGAGGGGTATTGCGGGAAGCAGATCTTCGCCGCAGCATCCTCGAAACGCAATCGGAACAAGGGCGACTGGCGAGCGATCGAAACTCGCCAGTCGCTCCCAAAGCCAACAATTCTGCAAAGCACGAGGGTCGAAGAGGTTTCACACCGATTGGTTCGAGCAACGAGCGTTGGTGTGACGATTGACGATCCTTGTTTGGGAGATCCGATTGACGCCGTGTGTGTACGCAATCGGTCACAGGTTTGTTCGATGATCAGTAGAAGCGGTCAACTCGGGAACTCATGATGCGAATTGCGATGATCGTCATTTTTGTTCTGTCAGGATCGGCGGTGTACTCCTCAGCCGCCGGCCCTTCGATGGAATCCGTCGTTCCTGCGGTCGGGCAGCGCGGCACAGATTTTTCTTTGAAGATCGTGGGGGCGGGGCTGTCCGACGCCAAGGATGTGCTGCTGTATTCGCCGGGGGTCAGTTGCGTCGAGTTGAAGGCCGCGAGCGACAACGAGCTTGCTGTCACTTTCCACGCATCGGCGGACTGTCCCCTGGGAAATCATCCGTTTCGAGTGCTCACACCTAATGGAATTACGGAGCTCAAGTTGTTCCGGATCACTTCGTTGCAAGTGGTACCGGAAGCCGAGTCAAACGATACGCCGGCCGAGGCGACGCGGATTCCTGCGAACGTGACGGTTACCGGCTATTTGGATAAGAATGATTTGGACTGCTTCAAAGTGAAACTCCGTCGCGGTGATCGACTGGCGGCGGAGGTTGAGGCCGTACGGCTTGGGGCGAGCTTGGTTGATACGGTATTGACCGTGTTTGGACCAGACGGTCAGCCGATCAAAACGGTTGATGACACCGCGTTGTTCGGTCAGGATCCTTTTCTGTCCCTGGTCGCCCAAAGCGACGGGGATTACTGCGTGCAAGTCCAGGAAGTGAATCTGGAGGGGGATGAGGCCAGTCGTTATGTTCTGCACATCGGTACGTTTCCTCGACCTGCATCCGTTTTTCCCGCCGGGGGGCCAGTTGGAAAACAACTCGATGTTCGATTTGAAGGGGATGCGTTCGGTCCGATGGCTCGGCGGGTCACGCTACCCAGTTCGCCACAGACTGAGTTCGGCCTGTTCGCAGAGGACCGTGGTATTTCGTCGCCGACATCGATTCCATTCCGAGTTTCTCCGTTCGAGAATCAGATCGAAACAGAACCGAACGAGAATCCTGCTCGGGTCTCGGTTGCTGCCGTCGACTTGCCCATCGCATTCAATGGAATTCTGCAAGAGACGGGAGATGTCGATTGCTTTCGATTTCGAATGAGCGAAGGCCAGAAAATCCAGTTCGACTCGTTTGCCGATCGCATCGGCTCGCCAGTCGACACAATCATCTCGATTCTGGAGGTTGACGGTACGGTTCTCGCGGCGAATGACGACTACGGTTCGCATGACAGTCGACTCGTATTTCAGGCACCACGAACTAGCGAGTATTTCTTCCGTATCGCCGATCAGCGGGGAGCTGGGGGGGCGAACTTTATCTATCGCGTTGAAGCAAGTCTTCCGCATCCAGGTCTTGTTGCATTCTTGCCGCGACCGGACCGGGTCTCCCAAGAGCGTCAGGCGATTTCCGTGCCGCGTGGGAATCGGGTGATGACGTTCCTTGCTGTCCAACGGCATGGCGTCACCAGCGATGTCCGGCTCTCACCGCAGAGCTTGCCAACCGGGATCGGCAGCTTTTTTGCGACCGTTCCCAGCGATGGCTTTCTGGTTCCGGTCGTGATTGAGGCGGCAGACGATGCCCCCATCGGTGGAAACCTGGTTCGGATCTTCGCAACGGGTGACGCTGACGGCTCGACAGTGAATGGCGAGTTCGAACAAGTCGTGGACCTGGTGAATGCGTCCGCAGATCGCCTGTATCAGTCCGTTTCCGTTGACCGACTTGCGATCGCCGTCATCGAGCCAGCACCGTTTACCATTCAATTAGAGACCCCGAAGTCATCCCTGGTCCAGGACGGCACGATTGAGTTGACGGTCAGCGTCAATCGATTGAAAGATTTCACCGATCCGATCGATATCACGTTCCCTTTCCTTCCACCCTGGGTCGATGGCCCGGTGAAGGTGACGATCCCGGCCGACAAGACGAGCAGCGTCTATGTTGCACATGCGTTTCCTCAAGCCAGCGCACGGACGTGGCAAGTTTGTGCAGAGGGACGAGCCGCCGCAGCGACGGCGCGAGAAACCGGAATGACTGATCCAGGTGCCAATCCTCCACAACGTCGAGGTCGTCGGGGAAGCAAGAAGATTGACGTTCCTGTCGCGACACAACTGGTCGACCTCGTGATTGCAGAGTCCCCCCTCACGGGTGAGATCGGACAGGTTGCAGGTGAACAAGGAACGACGATTCAAGTGATTTGTTCGATCACACGATCCGGAGATGTTCCCCAACAACTTGAGGCGACACTGGAAGGGCTTCCCAACCGCGTTCAAGCGAGTCCCGTCAAAATCACTGCGACAGAGGCATCCGCAAAGTTTGAGATCCAGTTAGACGCGACCGCACCGGTAGGCGAGTTCAACAGCCTGGTCTGCCGGTTGACGGGAAAGATCGACGGACAGACCGTCTCTTACTGCGTCGGACGGGGTGGAGTCCTCAAAATTACTGCCCCTGGCGGGCTGGTAACCGATGAACAAGGTCGTCCTCTCAGCCCATTGGACGTTCTTCGCAAGTCGCAGCGATCTGTCATCCCGCCGAAGAAGTGAAATGGTCGGGCAAGTGGATCGTGAAGATCCGTTCCACAAATGAATCCTGGACCTCGTTGTCCATCTTCGTGAATCTGATGTTTTGATCGAATTCCTATCAGAGTGAGTTTTTTTACCATGTCCATAGGCCGAAAAGACGTGATCTGCCTGCTGTCAGCAATTGCCATGGTGCGATGCGTTGCTGCGGGTGAATCTGCGAGTGAACTGGTCACTCCACCACCCCGGGCTCAGTCCACCTTTGTGGCATATCCAGAGCGTATCTCGTTGGGCCATCGACTTGATTCGCAGGACATTGTGGTTCAACTGCGACTCCCTGACGGGAGTACACAGGACGTATCGGACTTGGCGAGCAAGGAATTCGCTCAAGCAGGAATTGCCCACCTGAACCAAGGCTATGTCGAGCCGATTTCCAACGGAAAAACTCTGCTGCGAATCAAATACGAAGGGAATTCGTGTGAAATACCGATTGAGGTTACCCACTTCGATGACCCGGTAAAACTACGATTTCGAACCGATGTGTTGCCGATTTTGACAAAAGCAGGTTGCAATACGGGAAAGTGTCATGGATCGGCATCTGGAAAGGATGGGTTTCGACTGAGTCTGTTCGGCTATGATCCTGCGGGCGACCACTACCGAATCACGCGGGAAATCAGTGGTCGAAGAATTAACCTCGCCAGCCCCGCTGATTGTCTGCTGATCCAGAAAGCGATCGGAGAGGTCAATCACACCGGCGGTCAATGTATCGAACCTGACAGTAGTCACTACCGCACATTGATCAGTTGGTTGAGCGCCGGTGCGGTCAGCGATCCTGAAGAGACTCCGCGACCGGTTCGAATCGAAGTGTATCCCAAACGCGCTGTGTTTCGTCAGAAAGCGAATGAGCAAAAGTTGCTTGTTATGGCTCATTACAGTGACGGGACAGATCGAGACGTGACCGATCTTTCGGTCTTCATCAGCAACAACGATTCGGCGGCAAAAGTCTCTTCCGACGGAGTCATCTCGGGAAATGGGTCGGGGACGGCGTTCATCATGGCACGATTTGACCAGTTCACCGAAGGAACCGCGGTTGTCGTTCGTCCAGGGACCGATTTCCAATTTTCCGAAAGTTTGCCAAACAATTACATCGACGAGCACGTCTACGCGAATTGGCGTGATATGCATTTGAGTCCATCGGGGCTCTGTGACGACGAAACGTTCATGCGGCGAGTTTACATCGATTTGATCGGACTGTTGCCCGGCGTCGAAGAACGCCGCAGTTTTATCAACGACACTTTGCCGGGGAAACGCGAACGATTGATCGACTCGCTCATCGCTCGCGACGAATTTCTTGATCTCTGGGTGATGAAATGGGCCGAAACCTTGCAGGTACGTTCCACGAACGGCGTCAGTTCCAAGGGACTGCTGCTCTATGACCGCTGGCTTCGCGAGCGAGTTCGTTCGGGAGTCACGATCGATCGTATCGTTCAGGAAATGATCCCCTCGACCGGCGGCACATTTGAGAACCCCGCGACCAGCTACTACCAAACCGAAACCACACCGCAATTGCTTGCCGAAAACGTGGCTCAGGTGTTCCTCGGGACGCGCATTCAATGTGCTCAATGCCACAATCATCCTTTCGATCGCTGGACGATGGATGACTATTACGGATTCGCCTCGTTCTTTAGTCAGATCGGTTACAAGCAGGCTCAGGACCCCCGAGAGTTGACGATCTTTAACGCGGGTGTCGGGGAAATGCGTCACCCGGTCAGTGGTCAAGTGGTGAATCCAAAGTTTTTGGGAACCGAGGGACCAGTTCTTGCTGCCAGCGATGATGTCCGACGATCGCTGGCAGAATGGTTGACGTCAAAAAAGAACGGGGATTTTGCGAGGAACACCGCAAATATTATTTGGGCCCATTTCTTCGGAATCGGGATTGTTGAACCCGTTGATGACATTCGCGTCAGTAACCCTCCTTCGAATCCAGCCCTGTTTAACGCTCTGGGAGACCGACTTGCCGAGTATGACTTTGATATCCGGAAACTTGTTCGAGACATCTGCTGTTCTCGCACATACCAATTGTCGACTCATCGGAATCAGTCCAACGAATTTGACGAGCGTCACTTTTCTCATGGTCGGATCCGGCGGATGCGTGCTGAAGTGCTGCTCGACTGTCTGAATCAAGTCACCGGCACGCAGGATCGGTTTCCCAACTTGCCAGCCGGAAGTCGCGCTGTGCAACTCGCCGATGGTCGAGTGCAGAACTATTTTCTGACAACGTTTGGCCGCTCGACTCGGCAAACGGCTTGTACTTGCGAAGTCAAAACGACTCCAACGCTATCGCAGGCACTCCACCTGCTCAACGGGGAAACGACCTCCGGAAAGATCGACGAAGGTCAGGTCATTGAGACATTGTTGCAGGATCGCAAGGATCCGATGTTGGTCGCGGCGGAACTGTATGAACGGTGTTTATCACGTTCCCCGACTCAACGAGAAGTCGCGGCCATTCAAGAGAAGCTTGGCAAATCAACGGATGCACTGAGCGGACTGACGGATCTGTTCTGGGCTCTGCTGAATTCAAACGAGTTTGTCTTCAATCATTAGTTCCATTGAGATCTACTGTTCCTTGTTTTTTCTGAGAGTCGTCCTGTGAAACATCTTATCAACCTGCTGTCGCGACTGGTTATATTAGCGGTCTCGATCTCATTTCAGCCGTCGTTATTGATGGCGCAACCGGTGGGCAACTCGGAACCTTCGATCGCTTACGATCAGGTGCAACCCGTGTTTAAGAAGCATTGTGTCAGTTGTCATGGGCTCGAACGCGAACGGGGCGATCTCAATCTATCATCCATCGAAGGTATCAATGCGGGTTCATCGTCCGGGCCGGTCGCGGTTCCAGGCAAGCCGGATGAGAGTTTGCTTTATACTCTCTCCGCTCATCTCGAAACGCCTCGCATGCCCCCGGGTAAGGCCAAAATTCCACAACGGGAACTGGATCTCATTCGGAACTGGATCGAAGGGGGAATGAAGGAACGCGCGAAATCGGTCGCTGCCGTTTCGACAAAGGGTACGCCCGACGCGAAGTCATTATCAAATCCTCCGGTCAGTCCCGTGGACCGAAAAACGGACATTGTGCCGCTCCCCCGACGGACCTCGATCACCGCACTTGCGGTCAGTCCTCAGGATGGCCGTGTCGCTGTGCCGGGTGTGAAGCAGGTTTTACTCTTCGACGAGATGGCAACGTCGCCTGTCGCAGCATTCCCGTTTCCGGAAGGGGCGATCTTTTCGTTGCGATTTTCACCCGATGGTGCGTGGCTGCTCGCAGGTGGTGGGATGGGCGCGGAATCCGGAAAAGTGGTCGTGTTTGAAGTCGCAACCGGGCGACGACTGTTCGAAATCGGCAACGAATCGGACGTCGTGCTCGCGTTTGATGTCAACGCCGATCGTAGCTTGATCGCGATGGGCGGACCTGGTCGTGTCGTCAATATCTACCGGACGGCTGGGGGGGGACTGGTCTCGACTCTTCGCAAGCATACAGACTGGATTCTTTCGATGAGCTTCAGTCCCGACGGACTGCTTCTTGCCAGTGGTGATCGATTCGGTGCAGTGCAAGTCTGGGAGGCACAAACGGGAAAACCGTTCTTCTCGCTTCGCGGTCACACAGGAGCAGTCAATTCTGTTACCTGGGCCGATGATTCTGAAAAACTTTTGTCCGGTGGACAGGATGGATTTCTTCGCATTTGGAACATGCATGACGGATCGACTCTGAATTATTGGAACGCTGGGGTCGGCGGAGTCCTTTCAACTGTTTGGACGAAACAAAACCTGATCCTGGCGGGTGGACGTGCTAAACAGATTGCAGCCTTCGACGATGGGGGAAAATTGAAATGCAAATGGTCGGCCGATGACGAAGTTGTGAAATTGGCGACAAACGCAGCCGGCACCACAGTCATCACGGGTGATGCGGCGGGAAATGTATCGAAATGGAGTTTCGAACAGGGGGAATCGATTGGTAAATTCGAATTGCCAATCGCGAACAGCATTGCCCGCGTCGAACCCCCAGCAGCGGTTCGCAAGCCACGCACAAGGTCACCGATCCATTCAGTCGTATTGAATGAATCAGAACGGGAACTTGCGGATGCTCGCGAAGCGCTCGCCTCGACAGAAGCGGCGGTGAAAGCGACGGAAGAATCACTATCGAAGCTGAAGGTCACCGCCGAATCGCTGCGACGTTTGGTCTCTACTCACGAAAATGCGGTCAAGAAGACTGTGGCTCAACCTGCGGTCGTTGGAAGCGACAAAAGTTCATCCGACACTCAGCGTTGACGAAACAAACGGTGTGTAACAATTTTTAAATCATTCGATCTGCCTAGCGAAAGACCAGAAGACGTGAAGACCAATTTGATATTCTGCGTTGGACTGATTGCGCTGATGTTTGTCGAAATCGCTTGCGCCGACGATTGGTCGGGATGGCGGGGACCTCGTGGAGATGGAATTAGCCGGGAAGCAACCGCTCCGTTACGCTGGTCAGCGAGTGAGAATATTTCTTGGAAAACAGCAGTCCCTGGGACGGGACTCTCGTCACCGATCGTCGTTGGGAAACGCGTGTTTCTGACGACGGGAGATGCGACGGATGAATCTCGCCGAGTCTTAAGTTTTGATGCCGAATCAGGAAAATTGCTCTGGAATGTGATCGTGCATCGAGGGCCGGGCGGAACGATGCACCGCTTTAACTCCACCGCGTCGAGCACTCCAGTCAGCGATGGCAAGTATGTGTTTGCATCGTTCGTTGATGACAAAGGTCTTGTTCTCGCAGCCGTAGACTTTGATGGTCGCGAGGTCTGGAACAGACGTCTGGGCACTTTTCATTCAACCCATGGATTTGCGGCGTGTCCAGTTCTGTTCGGAGAATGTGTGATCGTCAACGGTCAGCAGGACGGTGATGCGTTTGTCGTCGCGTTACGTTGCAGCGATGGTGAGGAATCATGGCGATACCGACCGGATGTGAATCTGCGTTCGTTTTCGACCCCCGTGCTGACGAAAGTCGGCGGTCGGGATCAGTTAATCCTCACGGGATCATCGCAAACTCTTGCGCTGGATCCTAAGAACGGTGAACGAATCTGGTTCGCAGAGGGACCGACTCAAAAGTTTGTTTGCACCCCCTGTGTTGGCCATGGTCTTGTCTTCAGCTTCGGCGGCTCACCAGAAAAGCGGATGATGGCAGTGCGCCTTGGAGGCGAAGGGGATGTGTTAGGGACACATCTTGCCTGGCGGAACGAACGGTCAATGCCGTACGTCCCGTCGCCGCTTCTCGTAGGCGATTACTTGCACATTATGAACGATAGTGGGATCTACACCTGTCTGGCCCCACTGTCGGGGGAAACCCTCCATACAGGACGGAAACTGGGTTCGGTCTACAGTTCGCCGATTTCCGTGGCGGATCGGATCTATTTCTTCGAAGACTCGGGTACCTGCACGGTCATACGAAATAACTCTGAATTTGAGATCCTCGCCGTAAACGAGTTGGGTGAAACAGTTCAAACAACGCCTGCCTTCAGCGACGGAAGCTTATTCGTGCGGACGGAAACGCAACTCGTTCGCATCAGTTCGCTCCCTTCGGTTCGTTAAACGACGTGGGATGTGATTCGAGTAGACGAATTGCGAAAGGGGCTTTTTTCATGCGACGACTCGTTTGGATTCCCGTTTCAATCGTTGCCAGTCTCGCAGGAGCCTTTTGGTACCTACAGCAAGAACCAATCCAGTCAAAACCGGGATCAAGTTCAGCGACTTCGAATCCAATCGTTGATCGACTTGTTAATCCGGGGGAAAAGCCGAATCCCATTGTGGCGGAGACGGGTCCCTATCCTCAGGCGATGATTGAAGCACGAGAATTCGATTTTGGCACGATGGAACAAAACGTCGAAGGGTCGCATACATTCCGGATTCGCAACATGGGATCAGCCCCGTTGCAAATTGTTGTCCGGGACAGCGAAACGTCCTGCGATTGCACCGTGGCCAAAGTGAGTCGTGACGATTTGATCCTGAGCGGCGAGGAGGTGGCGGTGGAATTAACTTGGAACATCAAGCCCCCAATTGAAGATTTTCGACAGAGCGCCAAAGTGCGAACGAATGATCCGCAAAATCCAATGATTGAACTGACGATTAAGGGACGCATCGACCAGAGATTTCACTTTTCACCCAAATTTCGCTGGTATCTTGAGCACGATCCCTTGGAGCAAATCGCTTCCCATTCGGGCCTGTTGTTCTCACGAACTCTGGCCCGCTTTGACCCTCCCGAGTTCATTTGCGCCAACCGCCGAATCGCTGCTGACTGGGAACCTCTGGATGCCGACGAACTCTTCCCATGGGAAGCGAAGAGCGGTTACAGGCTGACCATCCATGCTGATCTCAAGGGAATGGCCGAAGCATTCGACGACCAGGTGACTCTCAAAAGTCCGTTGAACGACTCACCCATCACTCAATTTTACGTGAGGAGCGGTGTGCCGAACCTCCGTCAGTGATCGGAGCATTCGGAACAACAAAACATGCCTTTGAAATCTGGACGGACCAACCGCAAGCATCTCTGCCCGTGTGATTCACCTGAGTTGTCTGTATCGGCAGACTCATTCCTCCTGCGAGGTTCGTCCTGGGGACTGGCGGCATCGAAATCCGATTCAAAAGGTTATTGATCCACAACGACTGGTTGAGAGAGCTCGTGCGAAAAGGTGAAGTCAATATTTTTGTACGAGATCGTGATGCGAACGAAATTCCCTGCGACACGACTTCCACGGTGTCCGACTCGTTTCGATATCAACGGTAATTCACTTTTTATTCATCCAAAATTCATTTCTCTGTTTATGATCTTAGTTTATTACTGTGAGTCTCACTCCTCCGATCTTGCGATATGTTTCGCGAGTCCGGAAGGTTATTGTATCGAGAAACAGTGTCTTCATTATTAAAACTCGCGATGGCGAGTTGTTTAACGCGGAATCGTACACGATTAGTTAACGTTAATTAATCTGTTCATTTCTGTTCTGTTCTGTTCTTCAAAGGTGCCAAAATGTTGACGTTTCGTAAACGCCGTGGGGGATTTACCCTCATCGAATTGCTGGTGGTCATCGCAATTATTGCGGTTTTGATCGCTCTATTACTACCTGCGGTTCAGCAGGCTCGTGAAGCCGCTCGCCGAACTCAGTGCAAGAATAACCTGAAGCAGATTGGATTGGCTCTGCACAATTACGAGGGAACATTCGGACGGTTGCCCCCTGGGAATTTCGGCGGAATGGGGACCTGTAACGACGATGGTCTGGCGTGGCCGTTTTCGATTCTGCCTTACCTCGACCAGGCCCCGTTGTACAATCAGATTGATGCGTATCTCGCGGCGACAAACATCTCGCATACGCTCTGTGCCCCGTACCCCACGCTACCCAGAATTGGTGTCATGCGAGGTCATTTCCAGAAATATGGCACAATCATCCCTGGTGGTGATATGTTGATTTCGGCGTATAAATGTCCATCGTCCACGTTGCCTCGAGTTGTTCCAGCGGCGTTTACGGTTCCTGGGATGGAAAGATTCGGTGCATTGCCCCCACAGGACCTCGCCATGACGGGTTACGGAACCATAGATTACAAGGGTAATGGAGGTGGTGATTTCGACGGGTCCGGGATGCTTTCGAAGCAATTTGAAAGCTATGGCGGACGGCTGTTCCGTGACATCACCGACGGTCTCAGCCAAACCTGCTTTGTCGGGGAATCGTCTTATGTGACCACTAACGTGTCGTATACTCAGTTCACCGCAGGAACGGGGACAGCCACTCGAGTCGAAGACTGGCCGACTTGGCTCGGGTCGGTCAACACAGACGAATCGATTCGCTACGAAGGAGAGTCGTGGGAAGATCCGATCAACGGATTTGTGAAGCCAAACACGATGGCGGGTGCCAGAAGTGACGATTGCGCCTTCAGTTTTCACATCGGTGGCGCCCAGTTTCTTTTCGGAGACGGTTCGGTTCGATTCTTGACCGAAAATATGGATATTATCACGTATAGCCGAATGCACTCCATCAGCGACGGCCTGGTGATCGACATGGGTAGTAACTGATCCAATTAATCAGTCAAATGTGAGTAAGTGTACAAGTAGCAGTGTCTCGATTTTAATTTTTCGACACATGAACGTTTTTCGGTGAGTGTTAAAGAACTGCAGAGCGGAAATGGGGCCGGTAAGTTAATTAACTGACCGGCTTTGTTTCTTGTTCTCTGTGATTTTGTGGTGCTCGATTTTGCTGGATTGACTTACGTGACATTACGGGGGCTTTGATGCGTTTTTTTTTATTCTTTGCTTTCATCTGTATGATGATTTCAGGATGCGGTGACGGGTTGAAGACAT
>CAMBQP010000099.1 GCA_945869955.1 Schlesneria paludicola DSM 18645 | reverse complement strand
GCAACGCCACGGCTTGCGGTTCTTCAAGTCGTCCACCCCGCCTGCGTCTGCCTCCCGGTGACAGTTGTTGGGTAAGCCGGATGCGGGAAATCTGCCAGTCCGGTTTGACGAGGGGGGAGGCGGCTTACGCTCCTCCCCTACTCTACTGGTGCCGCAGGCGTTTCTTCGGTTTTCCGTAATCGGGTCGATTGTTTGTCGCGGGTTTCAGGGTCGTCTTTGGCTATGTGGTCGCAGGGGTGATTTGCGCTGGGTGGTTCTGGGGTGACATCGGTAGATGTGTGTGTGTTGTGTTTTTACGAATTAATCGGTGCAAATGACCGCTTGTGGATTTGACTTTGTTCGAGCCATTGATTGCAATTCATTTGAGTGAGAGAAAAAACAGGGTTTGAGGGTGCGGCACACATTTGAGGTTGTATTGAAATGCCAATCTGTCCAAGCTGTGATGAAAAGATTGCGTCGAGCGCGAAGGTTTGCCCTTTTTGTGGCGAAGAGCTGAATGGCGCGGCTTCAGGAAAAAGCCGTGGTAGCGCGGTGCAGAAAGGTTCCGCCAGGAAGCAGAACCGCAGCAATAGCGGCGGGGCGAGCAGCTTTCCCTGGGTGGTGATTGCGATCGTCACCTGCGGTGGGTTTTTCGTTTGTGGTGGCGGGCTGTTGGCACTGTTACTTCCCGCCGTGCAGCAAGCTCGCGAAGCCGCCCGACGGACACAGTGCAAGAACAACTTCAAGCAAATTGGCCTGGCCATGCACAATTATCATGATGTCTATGGCCTCTTTCCTGCCGCGCATTTAAACGGATTGCAGGGCGAGCCCAAATTGAGCTGGCGGGTTTCTCTGATGCCCTATCTCGATGAAAGTCCTCGCTACGATCGCTATCAGTTCGATGACGCTTGGGACAGCCCGGCGAATTATCCGCTACTGATTCCGCTGCCACGTCCGTATGGATGTCTTTCCTATCCATCCCCAGGTGGTGTCAGCACCGCGTATGCGACGATCACAGATGAAACGGCGGCCATGGGGAATGGCTTTTGTGTACCGATCAAAAAGATATCCGATGGAACCTCGAATACACTCCTGGTGATCGAAGCGGTAAGATTGAATGTCCCGTGGATGAAACCGCTGGATATCGATGCCAAAGCAGTAACGCGGATTGATGAGCCTCAGGGAGCGAGCAGCACGCATACCGGCGGGGTCCATGCGTTGCTTGCGGATGGGAGTGTTCGTTTTCTAAGCAAAAACCTCTCTCCAGAAATTCTCCGAGCGCTCATCACGATTCATGGCAACGAAGCAATTGGGGATTTTTAAGCTTCGTGTCTCTTTGAACTTTGTCACTCATCGAGTTCAGCGACACAGTCGTGTGCCGGGATCATTCTTCTTTTACCGGAACCCACGGACGATGTCCTTTTCGATGGATGCCACACCGAATTCGAATTTGAACGCTGTGATGATCAATCGGGCAGAGCGGCAAGCGCTGGGGAAGGGGCTGCGGGATACGGTGCCGCGTGCCGCACAGGCCATCTGGCAGCCGGGGACTCATCGAACCCAAGTGCTGTCGATGTTGGAGGAATCGAATCGCGGTCGATTGCCCGATCTGATTCCGCTGCGGTACGCCCGGATGTTGCAGTCGCCGCTCGCCTTTTTTCGTGGGTCGGCAGGGGTGATGGCGGCTGATCTGGCGACGCTGCCGACGACCAATCTGCGGCTACAGTCGTGCGGTGATTGCCATCTGCAGAACTTTGGCTGGTTTGCGACTCCCGAGCGAAATCTGATTTTTGATGTGACTGATTTTGACGAAAGCCGGACCGCACCCTGGGAATGGGATCTCAAGCGACTGGTCGCCAGTACGGTACTGGCAGCCCGTCAATTTGGTCTCTCGTCCGACAAACAGCAGGAATCAGGGCGGGCGGTCGCACAGGCTTACCGGGAACATCTGACCGAATACCAACAGTTTACTCCACTCGAAATGTGGTATCAGCGACTGGATGTGCGCGAATTGGAAAAGCATCCGTCGATGGTGGCCAGTCGACTGTATCTCGATTCGCTGGTCGAGTCGGCTCGAAAACGGACGATGGAAGCGCTGTTTCCCAAAATGACCGCGCGAGTGGCGGGCCAGTTACGATTCAAGGATCGCCCGCCGCTGATCTTTCATCCGCCACAGCAAGAACGCTATGTCAACGAATGCGATGCATTGATCCGGGATTACCGGCAAACGCTGGCTGAGGATCGACGAGTGTTGCTCGACCGCTATCGCGTGGCCGATGTCGTCGCCAAGGTCGTGGGGGTGGGGAGTGTTGGTTTGCGCTGTGGGGTGGTGCTGTTGCTGGATGCGGATGAATCGCCGCTGCTGCTGCAGATTAAAGAGGCGCGGGCGAGTGTCCTGGAACCGTTTGTGGGAAAAAGTGAACGGACTCATCATGGTCAACGCGTGGTCCATGGCCAGCGTGTGATGCAAGCGGCGAGCGACCTGTTTCTCGGCTGGGCCTCGGATTCCGAGGGGCGATGCTACTATTTTCGCCAATTGCGGGACATGAAGTTCTCGACCACGCTCGAAGATCTTTCACCGAGCGAATTTCGGGAATATGCCAAAATGTGCGGCTGGGGTTTGGCTCGTGCACACGCCAAAGCGGGCAATGTTGCGTCGATTGCGGGATACCTGGGGGACGGTGATCAATTTGATGTTGCCCTGGGGGAGTTTGGTATGGCCTACGCAACTCAAGCCGAACACGATTACGAGGTGCTGCGGCAGGGGGCCAAGTCGGGACGGATCCCCGTGGCGACGGATTCGGCGCTGTCGGATGGAATTCCCGTCTGAATTCTGGTCAACCGAGTCCCGGTTGAATCAAAAGAAGTCCCGCACAAAACGGTGCGGCGACGAAAATTCTTAAGTTCTGGATTCATGGCGATTCGCCATTCTTTTTGGTGATTTCAGCCCTACAATCGTTGCTGACGGAATTGCGACATGTCCGAGTGTCGCAATCCGTGATTGAGGCCTAACCCGAACAGCTTGACAAACCAGCCATTGTCGATATGTTGGATTCGTGATTCCCTGCCTGTTTCGCCCGCCCTGGATCCTCGTGAGTTTGCCTCAATCTCGTTTTTCGGCTGGCCAAAAAGTGCTCGGACAACTTCGCTGACACCAACCGCATCCCTTTCCGGGAGAGTCTGAATGAAAATGCAAACATTGCCCAATGGCTGCTGGATTCAAGGTTCACTGGCCGCTGTCGCCTTGTTCCTTTCTCTGGCCAGCTCAGCACCAGCGGCCCCTCCGAAAGGTCTGGGAGATCCCGGTCAGTTGGTTCAGTTAAAGCTCGAACCGAACATCGATTCCAAGGGAATCTTGTTGCGCGGCCGAGACGGTCGCCAACAATTGTTTGCCACCGGGATCTATTCGAGTGGTCAGTTTCGAGATCACACCCGTCAGGCACAGTACACCGTTGAGCCTGCAGGAATCGTCCAAGTGGACGCCACCGGCCACATGACGCCACTTCAGGATGGCCGCGCCGTCGTCAAAGCGATCAGCTCGGGCGTCGCTGCCGAATTGCCGGTGGAAGTGACGGGGCTGACCCATGATATTCCGGTCAATTTCCCCAATCAAATCACGCCGATTTTCACCAAGCTGAACTGTAACAGTGGTGGATGTCATGGTAAGGCGAGCGGTCAGAACGGCTTCAAGCTGTCGCTGCTGGGCTTTTATCCCGAAGACGATCACGAGTTTCTGGTGAAAGAGGGACGTGGTCGACGAATTTTTCCCTCGTCACCGGGCCAAAGTCTGCTGCTGACCAAACCTGTCGGCAAGTCTCCCCACGGTGGTGGCAAGCGGATGGAAGTGGATGGGTACGAGTATCGTCTGATTAGTCGCTGGATCGAGCAGGGGATGCCTTACGGTGATGCCAAGGATCCCGTTGTTGTTGGGATCAAATGTGTTCCCGAAGGTCGCGTGATGGACCGGGGTTCAGATCAGCAAGTCACCGTCATGGCTGTTTACAGTGATGGTTCGACTGAGGACGTGACCCGCATGGCCTTGTTTGAAGCGAATGATCCCGAAATGGCCGAGGTTTCGGTCACGGGTCTGGTGAAGACGCTGGATCTGGCTGGCGAAGTGGCGATTATGGCTCGCTATCAGGGTCAGGTCGCGGTTTTCCGTTCGACCGTTCCGCTGGGTGCCGAGATTGCCACCAAACCACCTGTCAAGAATTTTGTTGATGAAGCAGTGTTGGCCAAGCTAGACGTGCTGGGGATCCCGGCGTCACCCGTTTGTGATGATGGAACATTCCTGCGTCGTGTTTCGATTGACATTACGGGAACATTGCCGACGGAAGCCGAAGTTTCAGCCTTTCTCGCCGACACCGATAGTCAGAAGCGAGAAAAGGCGATCGATCAATTGCTCGATTCCCCTGCTTACGCAGACTACTTCACCAACAAATGGAATCTGGTGCTGCGAAACAAAAAGCGTGGCAACGATCAGCTCGCCCCCACCTATGGTTTCCATAAATGGATTTGGTCGAGTCTGTACGAAAACAAACCTTATGACCAATTTGTGCGAGAAATTTTGACGGCCACCGGGAATGCCGATGACAGTCCTCCGGTCGCGTGGTACCGTGAAGTCGATCAACCGAATGAACAGGTTGAAGATGTTTCCCAGTTGTTTCTGGGACTGCGAATCCAGTGTGCTCGTTGTCATCACCACCCCTTTGAAAAATGGAGTCAGGACGACTATTACGGTATGGCCGCGTTCTTCAGTCGCGTGGGGCGGAAGAACATTATCAATGGCAATAATCAGATGCGTGATAAACGCATTTTTGCCATCGACAATCAAGGCCCCGCTCAGGCCAAGAATGAACGAACCGGGAAAATGCTGGCACCGACGGGACTCGGCAGCAAGCCGTATCAAGTCACTGCCGAAGACGATCCACGGGCGATGCTGGCTGACTGGATGTCGGATCCACAGAATCCCTTTTTCGCCAAAGCACTGGTCAATCGCTACTGGAAGCATTTCTTCAGTCGAGGGATTGTTGAGCCGGAAGACGATATGCGGGAAACGAATCCACCTGCCAACCCAGAGCTCTTGAATAAGCTTTCACAGCATTTCATTGCCAACAAATTTGATATTAAGAATTTGGTTCGCACGATTTGTCTGTCGTCGACGTATCAGCTTAGCTCGCTCCCTAACGAGTATAACCTGAAAGACAAACAGAATTTTTCTCGGTACTATCCGAAGCGATTGACGGCAGAAGTTTTGTACGATGCCTTCCATCAGGTCACCTCGACGAATCAGGCTTACAATGGTCTGCCCGTCGGCACCCGTGCGATTCAATTGCCAGACGCCAGTGTTGGTCCGTACTTCCTCAAAGTGTTTGGACAACCCCAAGCGGATACGGCTTGTGAGTGTGAACGTTCACAGGAAGCCAATCTGGCTCAAAGCCTGCATCTGCTGAACAGCAGTGAAGTTCAGAACAAGATTGCGGATGGCAACGGTCGTGCATCGAAGTTTGCCAGCGACAAAGAGCATCAAACCGATGTGAAGATCAAGGAACTGTATCGTTGGGTTTACAGCCGTGAGCCGGATTCCGAAGAAATGCAGATCGCTGCGGCGCATCTGGAAAAACATAAAGAGAATCCGAAGCTCGCCTTCGAAGATATTGTCTGGGCCTTGATCAACTCGAAGGAATTTTTGTTTAACCATTGAGTTGTCCGAAGATCAATTCGGCCTGGTTGCACATTTTTGTGCGTTGGTTTGTTTGGCCTCGCTGGAACCCGCGTTGAATCCTCATCGTGGTTTCCGGCGATGGTTCGGGGCGCGTGTTGATGTTTCACGTCAACATCGTGTCATGATTCGTCATCAAAAAAAGAGTAAATGACGGATGGCGTATGTAAGCCGTTCAAAGTCCATCCGCCTCAGATTTATAGGAAAGGCGAGAGATGAAATTGATCGCCGTCTCATCGTATCGAAGATTGTTCGTCGTCATCAGCGCGGTGGCGACCCTGACAACTGCGGCGAGTGCTCAGCTCCCCTCGACCCGACTTTCCGCGGTGTTTCCTCCGGGAGCGCAGGTCGGGACCAGTGCGGATGTGTCGATTACCAGCGGGGTCGAGCTGGAAGAGATTTCGCGGCTGTTGTTTAGTCATCCCGGAATCACGGCCGTACCGAAGACGCAGGTGGTTGGCGGAAAACCGGTTCCGATTGCCAATCAATTTGTGGTTTCGGTCGCTGCCGATGTTCCGCCGGCAAATTACGAGGTGCGTGCGGTCGGTTTCTTCGGAATCAGTAATCCTCGCACATTTATGGTCGGGGTGCAAAAAGAACTGCTTGAGGTCGAACCGAACAATGCTCGCGAGCAGGCCAGTGCCACGGAAATCAATCAGACGATCAATGCCCGTATCAATGGTGCGGCAGATCTGGATTGGTTTAAGTTTACCGGCAAAGCGGGGCAACGGCTGATTCTTGATGTGGTGGCTCGCCGCTTGGATTCGAAACTGGATGCGACATTAGAAGTCTACAACAGTAAGGGGAAACGCCTCGATTTTGCCCGTCGCAATCTGTTCAGTCAGGACGCGATGGTGGACCTGACGTTGCCCGCTGACGGGGATTATTTTGTCAAAGTCTATGACTTCACGTATGCAGGGGGTGAAGACTACTTTTATCGGTTGTCGATCTCGACGGGTCCTTACATCGATTATGTGACTCCCGCCGCCGGGGTCCCCGGCTCAAATGGACAGTATACGGTCTTTGGTCGAAACCTGCCTGGGGGTCAGCCTGCCGGGATTTCCTCGCATGGGCATCCTTTGGAAAAGCTGGTGGTAAACATTCCGCTGCCGGCGGTCACCGATTTACTCGATCCGAGGCTGTTGCTGGAACCGTTTTCTGCCGGGATTGATGCAGTCCCGTTTTCGATCAATGCACCGACCGGGCCGTCGAATGTTGTGATGATTCAGCTGAGTTCTGCCGTGCCGGTGTTGGAAGTTGAGCCGAATGATAAGGGGGCTCTCGCCCAGAAGATCACGGTTCCTGGAGAAATCGACGGACAGTTCCAGCACCGGGGGGACATCGATTGTTTTCAGTTTGAATCCAAAGCCAAAGAAGTCTTCTGGATTGAAGTGATTGCTCATCGGGCCGGGGTCGCAATTGATCCGGTCGTGGTGATTGATCAGGTCAAGGTGAACGACAAGGGAGAAGAAACGCTCGCACGAATCAGTGCGCTGGATGATGATCCGAATAATCCCTTGGTCAATTTGTTTGATACGCTGAACGATGACAATGTGGTCAAGTTTGTCACCCCAGCCGATGGGGTCTTTCGAATTACGCTGCGTGAGCGATATGGTAACGCGAAGCAGGATCTGGGTGTTTACCGGCTGATTGTTCGCAAAGAATCACCTGATTTCCGCGTGGCGGCGATTGCGACGACTCTCTTGCCACCCGGTCAGCGGCAGGCGACTCCTACCGGGATTACACTCCGGCGCGGGGATCATTTTCCGATCCAGGTACTCGCGTTTCGCCGGGATGGTTTTGCCAATCCGATCACGATTTCTGCCGAGGGACTTCCCCCTGGTGTGACTTGTACCGAGGTCGGTCTGGGCGTGGCTCCTTCGAGTGGTGTGCTGGTCTTTTCGTCGACGGAAGATGCTCCCGTCTGGGCTGGGACGATCCGGTTGATTGCCAAAGCTCGGATCGATGAGCCGGCAGCGGTCGAAGCTTTCACCGCTGCCGAGGGGGCTGCGAAAGCGACTGCGGATGCGTTGATTGCTGCCGATAAGGGGATCGTCAAGCCAAATGAGGATCATGCGAAAGCGAATGATGCGTTGGCCGCTGCAAAGGTGGAACTGGCCGCGAAGCCGGATGACGAAGCGTTGAAGAAGAAGGTGGCGGATGCGGAAGCGGCAGTGACTGCGACGGCAAACGCATTAAAACCGGTTGCGGAAGCACGAGCGGCGGCGGCTTTGAAGTCGGCGGACGCCATTGCCGCCTTGGCCAAGGCCGAAGCAGCGAAAAACGGAGCCGCGCGAGATGTGTCGCACCCGGCCCGCTATGGGACGGTTGTTTGGGGAGCGGCTGCGCCGAACCTGCCGGCGGACGCACGCGTCTCACAATCGCTCGAGCTTTCCGTGATGGACGAGCCCTCACCCTTTCAGTTGTTGACGGATGTTTATCGTGTCGAGGCGAATCACAGCCGACAAATTCTGGTCCCCGTGAAAGTGATCCGTCGTAACGGATTTGATCTGCCGGTGACAGTGACCGTGCTGGGGCAACCTCCTAACGCTCAGGTCGAGAATAAACCGATTCCCAAGGAAAAAAATGACGAAGTCTTCCGGCTGTTCATTCCTCCGAATGCCCCCGTCGGAACTTATGTAACCTATTTGACCGGCCAGGCAGCGGTCTCTTATCGAAAGAATCCTGCGAAAGCGGATCGGACGAAAGCGGAATTCACCGCTGCGGAAGTGGCGGCGAACGCTGCGGCAGAAGGACTGAAAACCGCAACCGCGACCAAAGATGCCGCCACGAAAAAGGCTGCGGAGGATGCGGCCAATCAGAAGAAACTGACCGAGGCCAAGCAAGTGGCCGACAAGGGGCTGGCGGATGCTTTGGCGGCAGAAAAAGCGGCTGCAGAAGCGGTGAAGAATGCAGGTGACAATGCCGACGTGAAAGCGGCTGCCGAAAAGAAATTGGTCGACGCACAGGCGGCAACCAAGGTGGCCACCGATGCACAAGTCGCTGCCGAGAAGGGGCGAGCCGAAGTCGAAGTGATCGCCAAGCAGGCTGAAGAGGCGCGGGTCAAGTCCGAAGCGGATCTGAAGGTGGCGGACGAACTGAACAAGGGGGCGACGGCAGAAAAAGCGGCTGCCGATCAACGATTCAAAGCGGCCGATGCTTATGCCAAAGCGGCGAACATCAATTTCCATCCCACCACGATCCCGATTGTGATCACGGTCAAGCCTGCCCCTTACACCGTTACGGCAACACCAGCGGATGCGGGAAATGTCAAAATCGGTGGGAAGGTCGAGGTGAAGTGCGAGGTCAAGCGGCAAAATGGTTTCATGGGGCCGGTGACGCTGACGCTGCCGATTCCTCCCGGTGTGGTCGGGGTCAAGGGTGAGCCGGTTGTGATTCCTGCGGACCAATCTGTGGGGAGTATTTTTGTCGAAGCCGCAGCGGATGCACCGGAAGCGCAACTGCCGAACATGGTGGTGCGGGCGAATGCCCAGTTTGCTGGGGAAGCGGCCGTTGACCAACCCGTGGCCTTGAAGGTTGTGAAGTGAGTGATCGCATGCGTTGAATGAGGCATGCCGGTAGGATCAATCGGACTGGATTTTCGAGCAGAGACGGGTACCGTGAGTCTGATTGATCAGTGAAATGGATTGAGAAAAAGTTCTGAGGATTGCAATTACAGGCTGAATGGTGTGGCATCGCAGATTCACCCCATTTTACATTTGGTGACATGATGATTCAAAATCTCCGGCTTCAGGGTTCTCCCATGCGAACTCGCAGTTTCTCGTTTTTCACGCTGAGTTTCGGCACTCTGCTTTGTGTCGTACCGATGTTCGGTTTCATACCGACACTGGTGCCGCTTGCCGATGCTCAGGAAGTGAAAAAGCCCGAGATGATCAGTCCGGTTGAAGCCAACTTGGGCCGGCCGGTTGATTTTGAAAAGGATATTCAGCCGATTTTGGACGAGAAATGCGTCGCTTGTCATAACGTCGCCATTGCGGAAAGTAAGCTGATTCTGGAAGACGTTCCGGCCATCCTCAAAGGGGGTAAGCGCGGTACAGCGGTGGTCGCCAAGAATTTGGAAAAAAGTCTGATCTATCAAGTTGCGGCGCGATCAACCGATCCGGCGGTGCCTCCCGCGATGCCACCGTTGCCGAACAAGGTTTCGGCCTCGGCTGTGACCCCACAGGAACTTGGCTTGCTCAAGAAGTGGATCGAGGAAGGGGCAACGGCAGGGGCCGCTTCAGGTCTGCATGCGGTGCCGTGGCAATCGGTTCCCGCCAGCATGCAAGCCATTTACAGCGTGGCACTCTCGAATTGGGGACGTTGGGCCGCTTGTGGACGTTCAAACCAGATCGATTTGTATGATGTCGCGACGGGCGAGTACGTCGCGCGGTTGCAGGATCCGGCCTTGTTGACCATCAAACAAGGGGACAAACCATTTTATCCTCAGGGGGCTGCTCACCGCGATTTTGTGCATGCTCTCGCGTTTCATCCCCAGGGGAACCTGCTGGCCTCGGCGGGATACCGCGAAGTGAAGCTCTGGCAACGTGCGTCAAACGTGCAGACGGCGAGTTTTCCGCAAGACCAGTCGGTCACCTCCGTTGCCACCTCACCCGATGGAAAATGGCTCGCTTTAGGGCGAGCTGATCACGCGATCGTGCTGCAACATCTTGCCGATCCGAATGTGAAAAAAGTTTTGGCGGGACACACCGGCCCGGTTTCGGCTCTCCAATTCACTGCGGATTCGTCCAAATTGTTCAGCGGCTCGACAGACAAAACGCTTCGGCTCTGGAACATTGCTGACGGACAACCAGCGGGTGCGTTGGAAACGCCGCACGAGGTTACCAGTCTCGCACTGAATCTGGATGGAACGCGTCTCTTCAGTGGCCATGCGGGGGATCACGTGGTTCGTGGCTGGGCTGTGCCGTTCGAGGCTCCTAAGCCTGCTGAGGGGGATAAACCCGCAGAACCTGTGAAGCCGGTCGTGGAAATGAAAGGTCATACGGGGCCTGTGAGTGCTCTGGCTCTCTTGCTTCCAGGGGGAACGCAGTTGGTTTCCGCCAGTGCCGACGCCTCATGGCGGGTCTGGGAGATTGCCAATGGGAATCAGGCGCGGACTCAAACTCATGGTGCTCCGATTACCGCTCTGTCGGTGAAGCCGGACGGACTATTTGTCGTCACGGCGGGTGCGAACAACATGGCGAGACTCTGGAAGATTGACGGAAATCCGGTCGCGGAACTCAAGGGAAATCTGACCGTTCAGCGTCGCGTACTCGATCTGACCGATGATGATGCGGTGGCGAAGTCGCGAGTTGCGCTGGCCGACGCCGGCTTCAAGGCGGCAGAGAAGAACTTTAAAGAGCGGGAAGAAGCGACCAAAAAAGCGATTGAACAAAAAGCGGCGATGGAAAAGGCCTTAGCCGAAGCGAAGCCAAAAGAGCAGGCGGCATTGGCCGCCGTCGAAGCGGCGAAAACGGAATTGGCCGCAAAGCCTGACGACGAAGCGTTGAAGAAAAAGAAAACTGATGCCGATGCGGCGGCCGCGAAAGAAACCGAAGGGGTGAAGAAAGCTCAGGAAGCATTCGACGCCGCTGCCAAGACGGTCGTTCAATCGGAAAAAGGCCAGCAGTCGGCTGATGAACAACAAAAGCAGGTCAAAGCGGTCTTTGATCAAGAGACGAACGCTGCGAAGCAAGTCGAGACCGTCTTCGCACAGGCGAAAGCCGAACAGCCCGCCGCCGATGGTAAGGGGATCAAGTCTGTCACATTTATTGGTGACGGTAAGTTGATTGCCACCGCGGGAGAAGAGGGGACGATCCGCTTGTGGAGTGGTACCACCGGCAAGGCGTTGGAAGAGATCGTCGGTCACAAGTCGCCGGTGAGCCTACTGGCTGCGGGCCCGAATCGGGCTTTGGTCGGTGTCGGTGATGACAAGCAAGTGTTGGTCTGGGATGCCAACCCTGAATGGAAGTTGATTGCCACGTTGGGACCGGATGGCGAGAATCCGCTGGATCTGGCCAAATCGCAGTTCGTAAACCGCGTATTATCGCTGGCGTTCAGTCCTGATGGAAAAATTCTGGCAACCGGCGGGGGTGATCCGTCACGAAGCGGCGAACTGATTTTGTGGAATGTCGAGACTCGAACAATGGCGCGGCAGTTGATTGACGCTCACAGTGATACTGTCTTCAGCATCGATTTTTCTCGTGATGGAAAGTTTCTGGTTTCCGGGGCTGCCGACAAATTTGTGAAACAATTCGAGGTGGAAACCGGCAAACTGGTCAGGGCCTTCGAGGGACACACGCATCATGTGTTGGGGGTCAGTTGGAAGGGGGATGGGAGCCGGATTGCGAGTGCCGGTGCCGACAATGCCATCAAGGTCTGGAATGTGGAAACGGGTGAACAGCACCGAACAATTCAGAACTATTCCAAGCAGGTGACCGCGATCAAGTACATCGGTGCCAGCGATAACATGATTAGTTGCAGTGGTGATAAAACGGTGAAGATGCACCGATCGAACGACGGGGGTAACTATCGGAACTTGCCGGGCCCCACCGATTTTGTCTACGCTGTGGCTGCGACACGAGATGAAGGGATCGCGGCGGCGGGTGGAGAAGATGGAATCTTCCGGATTTGGAATGGGACGAATGCTCAAGAGCTATTCAAGTTTGAAGCTCCCAAACCCCCGGCACCGACCACACAGGCGAGTGTGAAGTAGCGGGAGCGAAGTGAGTTGAGAACCGGTTGGCGGTACTGGATTGTCCGGGGAATCATTTACCAGGCAATGAAACGGGGCGAGGTTCGGTTCGGGCTGAGCTGGATCACGACCCGCCGACCATCGGAATAATAGGGGTCACCGGTTAGGTTTCGTCGGGGGGTGCTGACTGTGCTGGGTGCAGTCGCATCGACGTAACCGGCCGCTTCAACCCGTTTCGCGTCGAGTAAATCTTCGAGGACATAATCACGAGACTCGTCGACATCGGGATCGACGCGATGTGTCGTCAGGTTCCAGGTCTGGGTCGTAAAGCGAATGCCGATGTCGCGGCTGACTTGTCCGATCCAGACGGGCTGACCGCAATAAGTCAGTGGGGCCAGCCACAGCCGCAGATGAAGCCGCTCGCTGATCGATTCGCGAATCTGTTGCAGGGCAAAATCCTGGCTCCGTCCAAACAGGTAGAGCGAACTGACGGGGGAATAGCGGTATTCTTCCCCCAGCAAGAAAGCTTTCGCGGTTTTCCAGCACGTATTCAAGCTGATCACTTCGGTCTCGTCCCAGCGTCCGGTAAATGCATTCAGCAGAGTTTCAAACTCACCAACCACGACCAGATTGATCGGATCGCCAGATCCGGTATTCCGCTGATTGTGTGTCACGACCGAAAACTGACTCAAATTTTTCACGAAGGTCTTAACATCACTGTCGTTCATCGTATTGGCGGGGACGAGTGTGTCGAGCTTTCGATGCAGGTAGTCGGTATCGATCCCCGAGACGGAAATGGCAAACATCATGTCGATAAAAACATGAGATTTTGATTCGATCGCGGAATCGCTGGCCGTGGTTGTCGATGTCGGTATTGCGGCAAGATTGTTGACGAGATCCAGTGTGGGGTGCTGTTCGGTTGCCATCAGTCGGACGTGGACCATTTTTGTTCCCGCATCGAATGCGGCAAACACAAATCCCTCGGATTGCCCACCCGTGGCAATCGGGCGGCGATGAAACGCCAGCTCTTGAAACAGCGCGTCCATTTTCCGATTCACTCGACGAATCGACAGCAGTTTGAGGGGTACCAGTAAGAGCAACGGGAAAAAAAACCAGGCAAAAACCCCAAAGGTGTACAGGCGTCTGAGAATGGAAAAATGGCAGCGAGCGGCCGCCTCGAGCGGCGGAAAATAATTCGGGTCGAGGCTGCGGAAGTGCAGTCGGAGTGCAATGGGCGAGTGATTCACGACCCGAACGTGAATTGGCTGTAATCCGCGTCGTGCGAGTGCAACGCCGAAAATTCGGTCGGATTCTTTGGCGTTCGGTACCGACACCGTCACGTCAACGCGGGACTGTGACTGTGACTGTGCCCGTTCCTTGAACCCTTGTTCTGCGGGATTCGGTTCGTATAACACGAAAAAGATTCGTCTGATCCAATTGCGCAATCGCATGAAATCGGGATCCTCTCAGGGGATTACGGAGTGATACGAACGGGCTTTGGCGACTGTTCGATGAATTCCAGGGACCGCTCGATCAGAATTTCTCCGGTCATTTCCCCGAGCGATGTTCGCGACACATAGTCGTAGCGGGTGAAGCTGTGGAAATCGACTTTGGTCAGAATGTATCCGAAGGCGTCATTCGTCAGTCCGAACAGCAGATTGTGTTCGCCGTGCATCTTCCGCTTGAGATAGAAGCCAATATTGGGCAAGGCTTCCCCTGGGATCGTCAGGATCTGGGTGTTTCCCAAGTTTACGACATTGACCCTGGCCGTGATGCTGTGGTCGGCATTGTAGGGATACTTCAGGGGTGAACTGATCACAACGGCCCAAAGTAAGGGGGAATCGACGGGAAACTTGATTTCAACCGCACCACAAAAGACCGCCGGATTGGCTTGTACGGGTGCGTCGTGAATGATTCGCAGGGCTTCGTCCGCCATCGTGTGGCCGATCCGAACGCATTCTTTCCAGGTCCGATCATCATGCCAAACCCCTCGCAGCGCATCTTTGGGACGACTGAGATCCCGATTGTCGGCGGTGATCATTCCCCCTTGGGCGCCATTCATGAAGAGTGCCGCGCCACCCCCTTGTTCTTCGATCCGATCGCAAAGCGGACCAATCAGATCCGGGCTGACAATCCCCTGGCCCGAGCCGAGAACTTCCGGGTGGATTGCATAGTTGACCAGGGTCATCAGGGGTTTGTCTGCGGCATCGACTGCCTGAATGACGCTCATCCGGCGGTCATACAGATCGGGGGCATAGTAGTTGTAGGCGATTTTTCCTTTGGCTTCGTCGGTGGCGACTTTCAGTTTTGCGGGTTTCAGTTGATCCAGCGCTTCGTTAATCGCCTCTGCGGCTTTCACAGCGACCAGATCCATATACTTCAAATCGCCCGTGTGGCCCCCGCGACCATCGGCGAATCCGTAACAATCCGGGGCGCTGTGGGTATGTGTCGAGCCGATCAGAATGTTTTTTGCGGGAATCCGAGGGACTCGACCCCGCACACGATCACCGAGGACCGAGGGGAAGCCGAGCAGATCGAGGCTGACGATGGCGATCGTGGTCTCTTGCGACTGAAAGACGACGGCCCGCGCCATCAGTTCGCCCTGCTTTTCTCGGGCAGGAGCGGTCGGTCCCAGTCCGCCCGATACGGGAAGTAGTGGATTTGGGGTGATGACTCGTCGCCCAGTCCCCACCTGAAAATCATTCGCCGCTGCGATTGAGCCAACGAACGCAGCAGTACAATGGGATAGCAGCAGGAGACAAACAGGTACAGTCCAGCGAAATCGGCAGTAGGCCAGAATTAACGCAAATGGGGCTTTCGGCCCGGTCTCGCTGTGCTCAACGTAGTTCATGGAACGTTTCCGTAGTAGGAATGAGAGAGAGTAGGAATGGGGTGCAAAGTCACTCAAGGAAAATTCTAATCGGTTCCGCTGTTTGAGGCACGCCTGTTGGCAGTGATCCTGATTTCCACCGCGCACGGATCGCTGGGAATCGAACGTATTGGCAAGTCGTTGCACCCGGTTTTGCGATCTCGACGGACGGGCATCCTGAGGAACTTTCTGGGGCGAATGAATCACCATTGGTGAAAATCCCAGGTCCCTGAAACGTGGCAATGCTTGCCGAATGCGCGCATCCTTCGGATACTACGAGAGTGAACGGATGGATTCGTGATCGTCATTCTTTCCATTCCCATCGCCGTTCGCGTTTTCCCTGAAAATTAAGGACCAACCGATGAAATTACGGTTGCTGACTTGTTCAATCGGGTTGTTGTGGATCGCCTGCGGTATTCAGCCCGTGATGGCGGAAGAACCGTATCTCGATTTTGTGCAGGGGCTTCGCGAGCGGAATTATTTTGACTATGCGATTTTGTATCTCGACCAGTTAGCCCAGCGACCGTCACTCCCGGTCGAGATTCGCCAGCTGATTCCTTTCGAGAAAGCGGTCACCTTGCGTGAGAACGCCAAGGTTCTTCGCAGTCCGGAAAAGCAGTTCGAACAACTCGATCAGGCCTTGGCGTTTCTCGATCAGTTCATCCAAGAGAATCCCGATCACCCTTACAGCGGCGATGCGAATTCGGACCGGGCACAGATCCTGCTGCAAAAGGGGGAAGTCGAAATCTTTCAGTCGAAGTCTCCTGCGAATCAGGGGAGCAAGGCCGAGTTTCAACGGCGAGGACGGGAATACATTCAGAGAGCCCGCGACGTTTTGAAGCTGGCATTCGACCAGCATGAAGCGTTATTCAAGACGTTTCCCCCTTACATTGATGATCAAAAGGAACCCAAGCTGCATGCGGCCCGAGCGAAAGTCGAGCGGAACATCATCCTGGAGGCACTCAGCCTGGCCAAGTGTACCTATCAAGAGGCTCAGACTTACGACCCGACTGCGGGTGAATTCAAGCAGTTGCTGAATCAGGCCGCAGACGAATTCGAGAAGATGCATCAACGGTATCGCAGTCAACTGGGGGGACTGCATGCCCGGGCCTGGCAGGGAAAATGTTTTGAAGAGCAGGGGGATTTGCAGAAGGCACTAGGGATCTATAACGAACTGCTGGATCATCCCGGCGACGATCCGTTGCTGCAAAGCCTGAAATCCCAAACCTTGCAGTTCAAGCTGATCTGCCTGCACGCGCGAAACGACAATCAATTGACGATCGATTTGGCTGAAGAATGGTTGAAGAAAAATGGAACGGATGCGAAGACGGCGGTGGGTCTGGGGATCCAGTGGGAACAGGCTCGGGCCCTGGAAGCACTGGGTGACAACCGGAACCTCCCCAAGCCAGATCAAGAACGACTCTGGCGTCAGGCGCGGTCGACGGCTCAACAAATCAATCGCTATCCGGGCGAGTATAAAGACATTTCGCTGTCGATGATGCAGCGGACCCAGATTAAGCTCGGTGGAAAAGAGCGGAAACCCGAGGATTTCGAAGGGGCGTATGGACTGGGGCGTCAGTCTTTTAATTCTGCACAGGATCTCAAGAAAGAATTGGATGCGGCGATCAAAAGTCAGCAGCCTGCCGAAGAGTTAACGAGACTACGGCAACTCTGGTCTAATGACTTGAATGATGCCGCCAGAAACTTCGAATTGGCGATGACACTGATGAATCGTCGCGACAGTCCCAAGGATGTTTCGACCGCTCGTCTGATGCTGGCCTATACCAATTTCTATCTGCGACGGAATTATGAAGCGGCCATTTTAGCTCAATTTGTGGCTCGAACGACCAGTGATGACGAGGGGAGCGTCGCGATGGACGCTGCTTATATGGCGATGGCCGCCTTTGTTCAGGCGTACAACGACAACAAGGCCGACCCTGACAGCAAGCAGGATGAAATGCGGCTGATCATCAAATCAGCGAACCTGATTGCCAGTCGCTGGCCGGAAAGTGACAAGGCCAATGAAGCAAGAATGATTCTGGGGCGGATGTATACCTCGGCAAAAAAACCGGTCGAGGCGGCCGCATGGTTTACCCGGATTCCGGAAACGGATGGGAAGTTTCCCGAGGCGCAATTGGCCGCCGGACAAGCGTATTGGGTTGCTTATGGTTCCGCAGCCCGAATGCCTCAAGAGATGCGTCCCACACCGGAAAAATTGACCGAATGGAAGGGGTTGGCTGATCAGTATCTGAAGACCGGAATTCAAAAACTTTCGGCTACGCTGCCGAAGGAAGGGGCGGTGCCACAGGAACTGGTCAGTGCCAAGATCTACCTGGCCGAAATCTTGCTCAGTCAGGGGAAGGAACTCGACGCGATCAAGCTCTTGCAGGACGAACCGCAGTCGGTCGTCAGGGCGATCACGGTCCTTGACGAGTCACAGCGGCCGGAAAAGGGAATTCAAAGTCGGGCTGTCGCGAAGAGTGTTTATACGCTGTTATTGCGTGCCAATATTGGATTGGGTCTCGATAAATTGGCGGATGCACGACTCACGATGCAGACGCTGGAATCGATCGCTGCGGGTGACAAGGGCTCGGATTTGACCGACTTGTACGTGGGACTTGGTCGCATGCTGAAGTCGGAACTCGAACGATTTCGGAATAATGGTGAAACCGACCGTTTCAATAAACTGATGGATGCCTTCGAGACGTTTCTTGGTGACATGTATTCCAAGCAGGAGGGGCAGACCTTTGGGTCACTCAGCTGGATCGGCGAAACGTATTTTGCTCTCGGGGAAATTTCGACTGATGGCTCGAAGACCGCGACCTACTATGACCGTGCTGCATCGGCCTTCAACGGCATTGTGACCCGAGCCCAAGCCGATCCCAATTTCGCGTCGCCAGAACAGTTGCTGAATGTCAAGGTGCGGCTGATTCGTTGCAACCGCCTGAAGAAAGACTTTGCTCAGGCCGAGAAAATGCTGGAAGAGGTGCTTAAGGTTCGTGGCAATGACCTGCGGACCCAGGTCGAAGCGGCGTCGTTGTATCAGGACTGGGCTTCCGGTGGTGAACACAAGAAGTTTGCCGTGGCGATTGGTGGCAAGAAAGAACTGGGGCTCTGGGGTTGGGGCGGGATTGCCAAGCGGATCCAGCAGCAGAAGAATTTTTCTGATCGGCCCGAACTGGTTGATCAGTTTTTGGATGCACGCTATCACGTGTCACTCTGCCGCTTCCGTTATGGCAGGGATTTGGGGGCGAAAGACAAGCAGAAGGCGATGGATGTCTGCGCGATGGAACTGATTGGTTCCGTGTCGATTTTGAAGACCCTGCCTGATGACCAACGGATAAAATTCAACGAGCTTTATCGGGAGGTGATGCAAGAGTCTGGAAAGCCGGTGACCGATCTTCCTCGTTCGGAAGAAATCGTGAACACGCCCGTGAATACCAAGCCTGCTGCGGGGCCTGATCAGCAAGGGGAGTTGACGAGCGCGACAGGGGGGGGCGGTCAAAAAAGTGGTGACCTCGCGAAAGCGGCTCCTGGCATTGATACAATTACGTGGGTTGTGTTCCTCAGTTGTTTGGTCGGTGGGTTGGGGATGGTGGGCTGGGTGATTTTTCGAGCCCTGACGCCGAAGCCCAAGGCCAAGCCAAAGTCGTTTGGGCGGAAAGAGTCTCCGGTGTCGTTTGCTGGGATCAATGCCGGTCCGATCGGCTCGGCGACCTTCGTTCCCCCGGCGGCATCTGGGAAGACGCGACCACGGTCGGCACCGGGGAGCACCGTTGCGGGTGTTTCACCTGCCGAGGGGAGGCCAGCCTCTCGATCCGCGTCGCAATCCGAAACGGAATCACTGCCACCCCCACGTCCCAAGCCCCGACCCCGTCCGCCGTCGTCCACGAGTGAATGAAAGATGGCCGATGGTGGTCAACGGTCGCCAAGAGTGCGGGGCCGTGCTCGCTCTGACCGGCTCGCTGACTCAGGGTGCTGACCAGAGTACTTCAGCTCAAAAACCAAGAGGATTTTTTATGACACGCTCTCTTCAATATCGGATCTGGATCACCGTAACAGTCGTTGCGTTTCCGCTGAGTTCGCTGTTTGCCGTCGACATCATCACCAAGAAAAGCGATGGAAAACGGGTGAATGGCAATATCTCGGCCATGTCCAAAACCGAGCTGACGCTGAAACGAAATGTTGGTGAGCCCGAGATCGTCAGTGCAAATGATATCGCTGCAATTGAATGGGAAGGTGGCGGCGGGGAATTGAAATTGGGCTACAGCGATGAAAACGGGGGCCGGTATGATGCGGCGACGCAAAGGTTCCTGAAGGCCAAGGCGGACGCGAAATCCCCCAGCGAATTTTTGCGAGGGGAATTCGATTACATGCTGGCACGCGTTGCAGGGAAGCAGGCGTTGGCCGACCCGGAAAAACGCGAACAGGCGATTCAAAAGCTGGTTGCAGCGGCGAAAGTCTATCCTGACCATGTTCGGTTTTACGAGTCTGTCCAAATCCTCAGTCAGATTCAGTTGGCCTCGAAAGACTTTACCGGAGCCCGCCAGGCGATTGCCCAGTTGTCACAGGCCCCCTGGAGCGACCTGAAATTGGCGGCCCAAATTGCGGAGGCTCGGGTGCTGGTTGCGGAAGGAAAAATTGATGAGGCGATTACGGGGTTTGCAGCCGTGGCCAGTTCCGCAGGAGATTCCCCCGCAGAAACCTCGCGGAAATATGAAGCGATGCTGGGGCATGCCCGTGGTCTTGTCCTGCAGTCGAAATTTGACGAGGCTTTAAAGCTGCTGGAAATCGTGACGGAAAAAGGGGCTGCCGATGACGGACCGATTCAGGCCGAGGCCTACGCGTTGCAAGGTCAGGCATTTCAGGGTTTGGGGCGAACCAAAGAGGCCGCTTTGGCCTATTTGCATGTCGATATTCTGTTTCCACGCGAATCGGCCTACCATGCCGAAGCGCTCTATCAGATGAGCAACCTGTGGAAATTGGTCCAGCATCCGGATCGCAGTGCCGAAGCGGCTGGGAAACTGGTTCAGCTGTATCCCAACAGTGAATGGAGAAAAAAACTGGGTGGGGGGGAATAGATCCCTGTTTCGGGAACGATCCAGGATTTTCGGGAACGATCAGGGTCGCGTTGGGGGAGAAATTGCGCAAGAATTTTTGGCGCAACTTCCTGCGAGGAAAACTCAAGTTCTTGCTTTCGCCTCTGGCAACGCAGGATTCAGGTTCTTAGAATCGAAAGACAATTCTTGATGTCGCATCGGACAACAGATTTAACTGCCGGGAAAAAGGAATGACTCAAGTGAAGGGGATTGAAATGAACCAGCCAGTCGTTCGCAGCCACATGTGGGGTTTGATTCTCGCCGTATTGGTAGGATGGATGACCGTGGGGCTGTCGCATTCCGTGTCGCTAGCCCAGGATGAAGAAAAGGGTGTGATGGCGGAAGACAACGCCAAACCTGCGATCGATGGAAAAGCACCCGAAGCCAAGAAACCGCAAGAATCTTTTCTTGCCTGGATGATTCGGGCGTCGGGGATTTTTGGGTTCCTGATTTTGTTGGTTTCGTTCGCGATGGTCGCGATTATCATGATGGTCTTTTTGCAACTCCGTCGGGATAACTATCTCCCCACCGCGTTCATCGAACAGTTCGAGCAGCAGCTGCAGGCCAAAGACTATCAGGCGGCCTATGAAACGGCGAAAGCGAGTGATTCGTTTATTGGCCGCATTCTGGCTGCGGGAATGGGGCGGTTATCGCGTGGATATGACGAAGCGGTCGAGCAGATG
>CAMBQP010000098.1 GCA_945869955.1 Schlesneria paludicola DSM 18645 | reverse complement strand
ACTCAAGACGGACACGAGGTGCTGATGCATGATGGATCGGTCAACCGGACAACGGCGGGGCGGGGTGCCGTCCGCGAGTTGACATTGACCGAGGTGACCGCACTGTCTGCGGGCACCTGGTTTGGCAAGCCCTTCCGTGAAACGCGGGTCCCGACCTTCGACGAGGGATTAGTAGCATTGGGAGACCGTTCGAGCGTCTATCTCGACGCCAAAGAGATCACCCCCGAAGGATTGATTGCATCGATCCATAAGCATCACCTGGAAGATCGGCATGTGGTTTATCAATCGGTCGAGTATTGCCAGCGTCTGAAGCAACAGGATCCGCAGGTGCGGACCATTCCACCACTCAAGCGGTTAGCTGACCTTCCCGTCGTAGCGGCCAGTAAACCGTACGGGGTTGATGCCGCGTGGTTGATCCTGTCTGCGGAAATGATCGCCGAGTGTCATCGCCGCGAGATCCAGGTTTTTTCCGATGCTCTCGGCCCTTTTGAAACCGTCGAAAATTACCGTAAAGCAATAAAATGGGGAATCGACTGTATTCAGACCGATCACCCGTTGGGGGTCTTGCGTGCGATCGAATTGTCGGTTCAGGAATGAACTGTCGGTGCGATCATCGAGCGGGGGTCATCACTCACGCCAAGGCCGCGCCTCAACCAGATGGGGGCCTGCAGAAACCACGCCGGTCTGTGCAGATACGAGGCTGCAGAAACCAACCCGATTCCAGACGCGGTTCGTCAGGGAGCTGGTTCGGCATCGACCCATGGGGGGGTGCCGACCTCGTCGCGGTTTAACCGTTTGGTCGCAAAACTGACATGAGCACGGACCTCTTCGTTTTCCTTATAGAGCGTTCGGATGCTGGTCCAGATTTCTTCCGCTTCGGTCTGTTTCCCCTGTTTGAAGAGCGAGTCGGCTTCTTTCAGGCGTTTATTCAGATATAAAACATAGTCTTCATCTGCCCCCCCCGACTTGACGATCGCATCGACCTGATCCTGCGCCAGCAGCACATAGAATCGGAATTCATCATGGGTTTTGAATAGCTGAGTAATACTGCGGAACTTCCGCAGTGCGGTGACCCGGTCCCCAAATTTTAAATAATATTCCGCCGCAAGTAGCAGTTTTTCGGCTTCGTTCGCCGGCCCCTGCTTCAGTCGCTTGGCACTGTGCATTTCTTTATCCGTGGTCCGTTTGTCGATATCGACGATTAACAGATCCGCTTTTTCTGCATAGCGACCCTCGGGAAATTTCTTGATCAACGGCAAGAGACATTTTTCTTTCGCCACCTTCCAGTCCATGGCAAACTCGGATTGCAGCAGCTTTTCAGCCCGTTCCATCAGCTTGTCTTCCCCTTCAGGAAGAAAATGCCAACCAAAGAACCCGGCGATCAACAGCAGACCTAATCCCAGAAACCAGGCTCGTTCGTAGATCGGGCTTTTGTCTGGCTTTTTGCGTTTTTTCTTCTTGGCCAAGATCGACTTCAGGTCTGCCGCAGGCTTTGAGCTGAGGACGGTCGCCCCCCCCATCAGTGTTTGTGCCACCACGCTGCGCTGCTCGGTCACTTTGATTTTGAGGTCTTCGAGTTCGTGTTGCAGAGCCAGGGCATCATACACCCGATCTGCGGGATCCTTTTCCAAGAGACGGAAGATCAGGTCCTCCAGGAAAATGGGACAATCGGGAACAAGCGAGGTAATCCGTGGCGGATCCTCCTGCAGGTGCTCCATCAACATTTCCCCCTGATTACTGCTGGTGAACGGAGTTTCACCGGCGATCATTTCAAACAGTACACAACCCAGCGCGTACAGATCGGTTTTTTTATCGACAGGGGGCTTGCCGCGAATCTGCTCGGGGGCCATATAGGCATAGGTGCCGACCGTCTTGCCCGCGGCGGTGAGAGCGGTGGCGGTGGTATCACGAGCGATCCCAAAGTCGGTCAGTTTGATGACGTGTTCGTGGGTCATCATCAGGTTGGCGGGCTTCAGATCGCGGTGAATGACTCCCGCTTCGTGAGCGTGTTCGAGGGCTTTGGCGACTTGCAGAGCGATATCGACCGCTTCTTCCCATGGGAGGCGTTGCTTCTTTTTTAGGTATTGCTCGACCGATCCCCCTTCGACTAACTCCATGGCGTAAAATCGCTGGGTACCGAATTTTCCTCCGCCGTAGTAACGGACGATATTCGGGTGCTGTAACTTTTTGAGGATCGAGATTTCCCGTTCAAAACGGCGCTGAAGCGATTCGGAATCGGCAACATCAGGAGCCAGCACTTTCAGAGCGACACGCGCACCGTTCTTGGTGTAGACCGCCTCGTAGACGATCCCCATCCCGCCGACACCGATCCGATCCCCGACTTCGAAGGGACCGATCATCCGTTTGCTCATTCCGGTTCCTGTCGATTGCTGCTGCCCTATGTTACCCTCGTACTGCTCTCGTTCAAGGCTCTCTCAACGGTCGATCATGGCCTAAACCTTCATTTCCTGTGAACGCTCGATTTGGCTGCATCCCAGACCACGACGCTGATAATCAGTTTGATGATGAGGATCATACTCGCTCACGTATTGTCGATCCACGAACAGACAAGTGCAATACAGGAACCGGAATCCGACACCAAAATGAGTTACGGAGTTCGCCCGGTACCGAGACTTTTGAGATACGCGTACAAGTCCGCGTGGTCCTGATAACTGAATCCATTCAGTAATCCGGCGGGCATTAACGACACGGGTGATTTGCGTTTCTCGTCGACCCCGGTGGTTTCAATCCGGAATGTTTGGCCTGAACTATTCCGCAATAAAAACCCATCGGTCGATTCATAGACAATCAGACCGGAGTAGGTTTTTCCATCCTTGGTCGAAACGACCGTTGTCTGATAGCGGTTCGAGACATCACGACTCGGTGCCAGAATCGCCTGGAACAGGTCGTCGCGAGAAAAGCGGTTGGTGACTCCCCCCAGATCCGGCCCCAGGGCGCTTCGTCCATTATGGCATTGCAGACAACTGCGACGAGTAAACAGTTCGGCTCCGCGCGCCGCATCTCCCTGTTCCCAATTGGTCTTGGCCAGAATCGTTGGCCACTGCGCAAGTTCCTGGTTCTGGCCGCCGAAGGCCGCTGCCGATTCCTCGGGGAAACGGATTTGAGTCCACTTTGTCCAACGATCGATTGCTTCTGGCTGGGGCCGATGGCCTGGTTTTCCGGTGATAAACGGAAAGCTCTGCTGATTATTTCGTTCGAGAAGTTTGACCACCTTTTCGCGAGCAAGATACTCGGCCTCGTCAGATCCCAGTCGGCGCAGCGCTTTCACCAGGGCGATCTGTTCGGTGGGAAGGTTGCTGCTGTCGAGTTGTTCCAGGGCTGCCAGCGAGGCGGCTTGCACTTCGGTCTGCGACCATTCCAGACCGGCAATAAACTTGTCACGATCCTGTGCTTCGGGATTGCGGCTAAGAACCACAAGAACGGCACCACGCACCGGAAATCGCTCGAATTGGTCCCGAATCAATTGCCGATCCTGGGGGGCATCTGATTCCCCCAAGGCAAAAATCACATCGTTATTCCACCCGTAGTCATGTTCGCTGGCGATCCGTTTGGCAAAACCGGATCGTGCGATCGGTAAGAGTTCGGGGGGAAGCTGATTCAGAAAGATCGTGTGACCGGGCCTGCCAAATTTCGGGTGATTCACAATCGCAGGAGCCAGAAAGCGATCGGCCAGAGCCAGCTTGATCCACATTTCTTTGATCCGATCAGCCCAACTGGCGTCTTGTGGTCGTTTTTGGGCGACGATCTTTTCTTCGAGATCCACCAGAGTGTTCACGATCTGGTCACGCTGCTTGACCGTATGCGTCATCGGACACCGGGCCAGGGCGACCAGATGATGGATGTCTTCAACAGGATCGGACATCGCGGTCATTCGCTCGCAAATGCCATCAATCACCTTACCATTGAATGTGGTCAGCATGGCGAACAGACGAATCAGTTCGTCATCAATGCGCTGCTCACCCGTCGGAAATAACTCGGCCAGCTGCATACGCAGTGGATCCAGTTCCCGTTCGAACTCACCCAGATCCAGATTACTGGCGTAACCATCGAAGACCGGGGGACGCTCGGACCCCGGTCCCATGTCTCCCAACAACAATTGCAGCAAACGGATGGCATCCAGCTTCAAGTCGACCGAGTACTCTTTCTTTTTCAGGACCGACACAGCAAGCGACGGAATGATGCTGCGGACCCGGCGGCCGCTGTCGGGGGTTCGCGCCAGCCAGCCAATGGCATAACTGACCACCGCCCGTGCCCCGACTTTGGTCGCCTCGGTCGAGACCAGCGGGAGATGCTTTTCGTCCATTCGGGCCACCACCGTAGCGGCTAAGCCTCGATTGAAGCGATCTGCCCCTCCCAGCCGCCGTGACAGACTGGGGATGATTTGTGGCCAGTCGAATTCACTGACACTTTGCGACAAACAGGTTTCCAACGCCACACGACCGACCAGCGGACTGGGGTCATCGAGAAAACGCTGCAGGACCGCCCCTGCGATTGGCTGCCGGGGATTGCGGCCAGCGGCCCAGATGGCCCGAGCCCGAACTTCAGGCGATGGGCTTTTTTGCAGTTGATCGAGTGCTGCGGGGTCGAGTCCTGCAAAGGCTTCGACCAGGATTTCGATCGCCCGGATCTGGTGAGCGGGTGGTTGTGCGGGATCGACTGTCGCTTCCAGGAACGGGGTGGGACCGAGTTCTGTGGCGAGCGGTTTCCAAATGGCACGGGACCAGCTACTGAGTGGCTGGCTGGCCGAGAGGACCTGAAGCAACTTTTCCTGGGGCGTCGATCCAGAAGTGGTGGGGGTTTCGTGAAGGACCGCATCCTGACCCCGGTAGCGAACGCGATAGACCGCACCGCGTGTCCCCCGTCCGCCAACACAGACATAGAGCGAACCGTCTGGGCCGACCTCCACATCGGTCGGAGCAAAGCCATTCTGACCGGTTCCCGACATAAATAATTCGGGTTCAGTTGACCAGGTACTGCCGGCCGATTTCAGTGGCAAGGCGTGGACTCGTCCATAGGTCCAGTCGAGCACGAACAGCGAATCCCGATACTTTTGCGGAAATTGCGTGTGGCGATAACAGGTGACTCCGGTGGGGGACCCACGTCCGAGCGAAGCGAGTGCCGGGGGCATATCAAAGTAACCATCTCGGCGCATCCAGCTCTTGCTGACCCACCCAAAATCAGCTCCGATCAACGCGTGATAGACTCGCGTAGGCCGATACCAGGGGAGGGAAATTTCCCGTTCTTCATCGCTGTCATACGTGAAGAGATCTCCCTGACGATTAAAGCAAAAGTCATAGGGATTGCGCAGACCATCAGCCAGCAGTTCGCCGCCGGTTAAATCGGGCTTCAATCGAAACAGCACGCCAGCCCGTGGAGCGGTGATCGGCGACGAAGCGAGCGTGGCGTATTTGCTGTTGATACCCGCATTGTTCCCGGCAATGACATACCACCATCCATCGGGCCCCTGCTGAATCGAATGGACATCGTGTTCGCTTCCCGTTTTTAATTTGAGAAACAGATCGGCAGGTCCATCCGCCTGATCATCACCGTTGGCATCATTTAGTCGCAGGATCCCACCATCACCGATACAAACGAGTGACGAGCCATGAAAGACCATTCCTTGAGCCCCGTTTCGGGGGAGTGTCGAAAAGAGTTTGGCTTCGTCCGCTTTCCCATCCCCATCCTTGTCAATCAGGATTTTGACGTAGCCGGCACCGGCGACCACGACGCGTCCCTTGGCATCGATCGTCATGGAATAAATGTCGTGGGCCAGGTCATCACCAGCGAATTCCGTGACTTCAAAGTCATCAGGAACCTGCACATCGATTTCAGCAGCGAACAGCGGAATGCTCAGCCAGAGCAGGCCGAGTCCCGCCAGGGATCGACAGACGAGGGCCAACTGCGGCGACGATCGAAACATGGAAATCCATTCACAAGAGGCGAAAGTCACGGTAAATCGAGTCGATACGGTGCGTCGAAACGGTGCGTCGAAACCGAAGCATCAAGTGGTTTTCACTTGCCGCAGGGAAATCACCGATTCATCAATTGCCTTGTTGTCGTTGAAATCCACCGATCGTGCCAACCGACGAGTCGGGCAATTTGGCGGATGAAAACAAAACCGCACGTCAATCTTACTCGCCTGCAATCGAATCGAGCAACGATGATTTGCGATGGCGGCTGGATGCCGTTTTTTGTGTGTTCAGACGAAGGGTGGCTTGGTAACCAACGGACAAACTGAAAAGAAGGTGCGATGCCAGACCGAACGAAAATCGACTTGAGGGAAATAAGGATAACAATTCAAAGAAAAGGGAAATCGTCGTCTTGACAGAGACGATTCTATCGCTATTCTGTGGATGTCTTCAACAAACCGTGAACGAATCACGGGTGCCGCGCCGGGGCGCCAAAGTTGCTGCCCTGCCCGAGATCGTGGCGAATTCGGAAAGATTCATTTCATGCTCGTACTCACCCGCAAAATGTCACAGGTGATCAAACTGGGCGACGATATTACGCTGACCGTTGTCCGGACCTCTCACGGCGCAGTTCAGTTGGGAATCGAAGCCCCCGCCAACATTCGGATCCTGCGCGCCGAATGCGAAGCCATTCCCCGTGGTCTCCTCGCAGATCAAAAGGTCGCCTGACCGCTTTTCAAAACAAAAAACAGCCCGGTCAGAAAACTGACCGGGCTGTTAGCGTCTGTTCAATTGATCACACAGGCCTATGCGGCCGAGGCCGAATCATCCAGCGGTCGCAGCGATGCTTCGCCGCGAATCACTTCAGGGGTCAATATGTACTTCTTGCCGGGGGCCTGGTCTGGCAGGTCGTACATCACTTCAAACATCGATTCTTCGACGACCGAGCGAAGGCCGCGGGCCCCCGTGTCTTTCTCTTTGGCGATGCGGGCAATCTCTCGCAACGCTTCTGGCGTGAACTCCAGTTCCGCGTTTTCCATCTGGAAGAACTTCTGGTACTGCTTGACTAGCGAATTCTTCGGTTCAATCAGGATCTTGACCAGATCTTCTTCGGCGAGTGGCAACAGGGCACTCACCACAGGCAAGCGGCCTACCAGTTCGGGTATCATCCCATATTCGATGATGTCATCGGTGCAGGCATGGCCCAGCAATTTGCCAGTACGGGATTTTTCATCTTCGTGTGCCGCACCCTTGGCCGCTCCGAAGCCGATTGTCCGTTTTCCCATCCGCTTGGCGATAATGTCTTCTAGACCGACGAATGTTCCACCACAGATGAACAGGATGTTGGTGGTGTCGATTTGAATGTACTGCTGCTCGGGATGCTTCCGGCCACCTTGAGGAGGGACGTTCGCGACGGTCCCTTCAAGCATTTTCAGCAGGGCTTGCTGTACGCCTTCACCCGAGACGTCGCGAGTGATCGAGACATTCTGCGAAGTCTTACCAATCTTGTCGATTTCGTCGATGAAGACAATTCCGCGTTGAGCAGTTTCGACGTCAAAGTCGGCGGCATGCAGCAGTTTCAGCAGCAAGTTTTCGACATCTTCCCCCACATAACCCGCTTCGGTCAGGGTGGTGGCGTCGCCGATGGCAAACGGCACTTGCAGCAGGCGTGCGAGCGTTCGTGCCATCAAGGTCTTACCGGATCCGGTAGGACCGATCAGCAGGATGTTCGACTTTTCAATTTCGACTTCGTTGTCGGCATCGGCAGTCGCCATGAGTCGTTTATAGTGATTGTGAACGGCAACCGAAAGAATCTTTTTCGTTCGATCCTGGCCGATCACATACTGATTCAAATGCTCAGTAATCTCACGAGGGCTGGGAACTCGGTTAAAGAGTTTCGTGGAACCACCTCGACGACGTTTCTCTTGGTCCAGAATATTCTGGCACAATTCGATACATTCGCCGCAAATGTAAACCTCGTCCGGTCCCTCGACGAGCGGACCGACTTCTCGGTAGCTCTTTCGACAGAAAGAACAGTTTGCATTTTTCTTACCGGTAGAACCACGTTTACCGGTTGACATGAAATCGCGTCCTGAGGCCATCAGCTATCCTTCAACGCTGCCGATTGAACTTCTTCGGTGAGTGACACAGGGTGAAAGCTGGCGGCGCGTCCTTGGCCATTCCAATTGCAAATGGGATTTGCACGCTATTCCGCTTCTTCGTCCGTCATCCATGCCGACGTTACATCATTCTCGCTGTTTTTCTTGATCGTCGTCGAATTTGTCGAGTTGACCCGTTCAGAATCTGCTAACCGTTTTGCTCTCAAAACGTCAGCGGATCCTGATTCGGCAAGAATCGCACTCGATTTCGCTTTCCCTGCCCCGAGCGCCCCCCGAGCGGTAACAGCCAGGCGACCCTTGATTAATCGGAACTCGTCGTCGGATAGGCCACCTTCCTGATGCAAATCGCGAAACTGAGTGAGCATTTCCAGCGTCCCATCCGCATCCTCGGCATCTTCGCGAAAATAGGTCCTTAACCGCACAATCAACCAAATCGCTGCAGAGATCCCCAAAATCAGGCCCCCCCATTGCCAGAGCGACAAAGCCTGCTGGAATTGTTGCAAACGAGTCCAGTGAATCATGATTGACCCTCGCTATCCCTCTCCTGCCCCCAAATTTTCCGGAATCCGCTGGTTTCGCACCCGAATTCCGCGACTTCACCTGCCGAATTCCACGGAGAGATCCACCCCTCAAAGGTTCCTGATTTTCTCCCGGAAATCTCCCTCAACCACCACTCGACCTCAAGAAAACATCCCGCCTGAACATCATCACAGCATAGCAATCCTACCGCAGCAGGTTCCATACCGAAGCCTCAGGGATCGAGATTTTCTCCCACCTGGGAACCTGATCGGCACGACTTGCCGATCGAATTTGAAAAATTTACAACGAAGCCCCTTTCCGGATATTGTACCGTTGTAGAGATGACTCAGCCACAGGTCTCGTGCTTTCCCCGATACGCGGCCAGATCCTGTCCGAGTTTTTCTCCGAACCCCTACCCGAAAATCGGATTTTCCCTCTCGTGAACAGCACAATCACCCCCCACTCTGAAGCGCGTCGCTTGACTTGAGACGATGTTTCCATGAATTTCCGCTGGATAAAGCGTTCCCAGCTGAGTCTCTGTTTCTCATGAGGAGTTTATTCGTGACGGTATCACCGGATTTGAATCTTCGAAGTCTCCGCGGAGTCCTGTTTGATATGGATGGAGTCATCTATATTGGTTCGCGGCTGCTTCCTGGTGTTCAACAGATGTTTGACTACCTCGAATCGACCGGCCGAAAGTGGCTGTGCGTCACCAATAATGCGAGTCGAACACCGGCACAATTTGTCGAGAAGCTCAAAGAGATGGGAGTTCGTGCCACCCCCGAACATATCCTGGGAAGCGCCGAAGCAACCATCGGTTGGCTCGCAGAACAAATCCGGGATCATGGCTGGCCCCGCGGAAAAGTGATCCTGGTCGGACAGGATGGTTTGAAGGCGGCCCTCAAACAACATGGTTTTGAAACCACGCAAGAACCGAACGAGGCGACCTACGCCGTGGCGGGGATTAACTTTGAAGTGACCTATGAAGAGCTCGCACGCTGCACGCTCGCCATCCGCAATGGTGCTCGCTTTCTCGGGACCAATTCCGACCCAAGCTACCCCAGCGAACGGGGGATGCTGCCGGGAGCCGGCAGTATTCTGGCCCTGCTGGCCACCGCGACAGGTGTTAATCCCATCGTCATCGGCAAACCCAATCCGGGAATGTATGACCAGGCGATTCGCCGCATGGGCCTGCTCCCCGAAGCAGCCATGATGGTCGGTGACCGGTATGACACCGATATCGCTGGTGCGCTGGCGATGGGATTGGCAACCACCGGCGTCTTGACCGGGGTTTGTTCGCGAGCCGACTTCGAATCCGCCCCAACGCCACCCCATTTGATCGTTAACGATTTAGTGGAACTGCGACGGGCATTCGAACAGGCGGATGCGTAAAGAATGGCCTGCGTGTTCAGGGCCGATGTGGACATTGTTGGCGCTAACGATGTTAGAGCCAAGAGAAAAAAAATAGCGCAAGAAATTTGGTTCAAGTTGTCGACGCTTGAAGAGCACAGTCTTTCACGCGGAGAAGGAAAAGACAGAGCAGCAGGAAGAGGGAACTTCAGCAAAGGAATTTAACGAAGAGCGGCTTGGTCCGGCGAATCCTGCCGAAGACTCAATCGATCCTCTACCTGGCTGACGCGGTAGTTTTGACGGATCGATTCCAGCCGAAACGAAAATTGATCGAGCTGATCTCGATGGTACGCAAATTCCCCACAATTCTGTTCCAGGCCAGGAAACAGTCCCACCCCGGCGTGTCCCTGTGCCAGCTGTCGTGCCAACTCTTCAATCCGTCGCGTCAGACCACGCCGTAATCGCCAAGTGTAGCTCATCACAAAAGCCCCCGCCCAACAGGCCAGAAACAGTGCCGCCGGCAGATAAAAGTTCGTGTCCAACAACGGTTTTTCGAGCCAGAACGAGTCATAAAAAAAGTTCCGCCCCGCTCGATAGAGCAGGAAACCGGGGAGCAAGGCAAACAGCAACTCATACCGATACCGGGTCATCCAGTGGGAATTTCGCTTAGCCGTTGCCATGATCAGGTCATCAATGCGGCGTGCAGCGTCCGCCAGAAATTCCCGCTGCAAACCCACTGCCGAATGTCGCAGGCTTTCAAGCGAACTCGTTTCCTGTGGCGGACGTGTCAGCTTGGCCGAATGGACATAGCCCGCAATCACCATCTGTGCCTCGCGCAATTCCGAATCCGTCATGCCGGCCGAGACCAGCGAATCCAGACGACGTTCGGCCTCATGTTCCTGTTGCTGAGACGTGAGCCAGCGGGTCCCGTGGACCAGTCCTACCAGTGCCATTTGGGCCGTCGTCTGTGATCGCATTAACGAAAACGACGCCAGCAGACTCGCCTGACTGTGCCAGATCTTGAGCACCGAAGCAAAAGGACTATACCCCCACATTTGGGTCACTTGTCCGAGCAGTCGTCGCTCCCACAACCCGCGGCTTACCAGCAGTTCGTCCCGCAAACGGCCCGACATCCGCTCAGTGACCCGCTGGCGCTGCTCGACAAGCCCCTGCTCCAGACGTTCGACCTCGGTGGCATTCGTCGCCAGCAGCTGACGCGCATGATTCAGAACCTCCTGTACCAACCCCATCAGATTGCTGCGACGGATCCGAACACGCTGCGTTATAGAGAGCTCTTGCATCAACAGATCCATCAGCCGACCAAACTCACCCGTCGGGCGAATTCCCCCCTGTTGCTCCTGCAAGGCCTGTCGGGAATTGACAAAAAACATCTCCGCAATTTGAAACTGCGGGCTGAGATGCTTTCGCCAGTCTTCGCGAATATCCGAATCCAGGTCGGCGTGGGACTGAATAAAGACCAGCCGACAGCCACTGGCCGCCTGCAGCAGTTCGTCACTCACCCTGGCCGAACGATATTTCTGCTGTGTCCCGACATACAGCAGAACATCGCAAAACGGGAGCAGCCGATGCAGCCGCGCAAGATTGCTTGACGCCGTTTCGCTTTCCGAAGTATCCGGGTCAGGACAATCAATAATGACGATATCGCGCAACAGCGGTGTGTCGACTCGCACAATTCGCAATTCCGCATCCTGACCATCGGCGGGAAGTTGATAGACCGACAGATCCGTCTGCGGATGGGCCAGCACGATCGGTAGCGTGGTTGTCGGGCGTTGCCGTCCTGATGTTGTCACTTCCTGACCGACCAGCGCGTTGACCAGCGAACTTTTTCCAACCCCAGTTCCACCAAAAGTGGCCACAACCAGCGGAGCTTCGACACGTCCCCGCAGCGGTTCCAGCCGAGACAGCAGCCGTTTCACCAGCGACTGACTTTGCTGCACCGATTCCCAAACAGACGATTCGCCCGCCCAGCCGGTCAGCCGAGAGACCAGGTCGTCGACATTTGCCAGCAGTTCCAATTGAGCCAGTTCGGCAGTCATGACGGATTCCCGTTCCATTCAACTTAGGCCCACAGGCTGTAACGGACACTTGGCAGCAATGAAACTCTCACGCCGCTCTCCCACGGCAAAATCGACGGTCACCGTCCGCATCCGCGAAAAGCCACTGATATCCACGACCGTTCCCAACCCGTAACGAGGATGCCTCACCTGCATTCCAATCGAAAACCCTATCGGAATCGCCGCGCTCAGATTGGCTCCCGACTCCAGTGCCGCCGCAGTTGTCAAATGCGGTTTCCCTTTGGGTTTCGCTTTCCGTTTCTTGACCGCTCCGGATGACCAGTCCTGGGTCATCGGCGAATTCCGATCGTTGGTTGCGCCACCGAACGCGGACGAGGTCCCCTCTTCGTCGACTGGGTCGTCGTAGGGATTACCCTGATCAGGGTCGATCGAGCTCGAACGGGAAATGACCGGTTCGTCGTCCCCTCCGTTCGTACAGTCGCGGCGCTGGACCTGTAATTCCCTGAGAAAATCGCTAGTGATGGTCGAGAGGGTTCGCCCATGCATTTCGCGTCGCTCGGTATGCGTCAACACCAGCTGCTCTTTGGCCCGAGTGATTCCCACGAATAATAACCGCCGCTCTTCCTCGAGCGACATCGGATTATTTTCCCGCAAGGATCGCTCGTGCGGAATCAGGTTCTGCTCGACCCCCACCACATAAACATGGGGAAATTCCAGTCCCTTGGCCGCGTGCAGCGTCATCAGTGTCACCGCCCCGGTATCCTCGGCCAGCGAATCCAGATCCTGCGCCAAGCTGGCGGTTTCTAAAAAGCCCCCTAGCGTCGAGACCTCTTCTTTCTCGGCCAGTTGTCGATCATACAGAACCGCAGAACTTAACAGTTCATCGATATTCGATTTTCGCTGCAATTCGTCTTCTTCCAGTGTCCCTTCATATTGGCGATAATAACCCGTCCGCTCGACCACCGCGCGCAGGATGGTCGCCACAGGCCCCAGCGACGATCCCTCGGAATGAGGTTCCGCAGTTATCGAGGCCTCTGATTCCGAATCGGCATCAAACCCAAATTCGGTCGACCCCGCCTCATCCCCAAACGGATTCGCCGCGAGGCTCGAGAATTCGTCAATTAACGAGGCAAAATGTCGCAGTCCGACTGCCGCTTTCTTCGAGAGATTGGGAACTCGTTCCGATTGGCGTGCCGCATCCATGAGCGGAATTCCCGCCGCGTCAGACCACGCCACAAATCGATCGAGTGAACTTTTGCCCACTCCACGAGCCGGGGCATTGACGACTCGCAGAAATGCAATCCTGTCTTTGGGATTTTCGATCAAACGCAAATAGCCGAGCACATCCTTGATTTCCGCTCGTTCGTAGAAGGCAAGTCCGCCGGCGACTTGATAAGGAATTTTCCAGCGGGAAAGGGAGGTTTCCAGCGAGCGTGAGAGCGAATTGACGCGATAAAAAATCGCAAAATCCGACCACTGCCGCTTCCCCGATTTCACCAGCGAATGGATTTCCGCTGTGATCGACATCGCCTCGTCCTGGCCATCCAGGTACAGCCGCATCTCGACCGGCTTACCATGGGGACGTGTGGCAATCAACCGCTTCGGTTTGCGATGCACATTGTGCTGAATCAGTTCATCCGCAGCAGCCAGAATCTCGGGGGTGCTACGAAAGTTTTCTTCGAGTTGGATCAGGGCAACCTTGGGAAAGTCTCGCTCGAATCGCAAAATATTTTCAATCTGCGCCCCGCGCCAGCCGTAGACAGACTGATCAGGGTCACCCGTCACACACAAATTCGGCTCGATCTGAGACAACGCCGCGACGATCTGATACTGAGCCCGATTGGTATCCTGGTATTCATCCACCAGAATAAATCGATATCGTTCATCCAGCGACCGCCGCAGTTCATCATGCTCGGACAACATCCGGGCTACGTGCATCAGCAAATCGTCAAAGTCGACCGCATTCGCTTCCAGCAGACGCTTTTGATAAGTGGGATAAACTTTGGTCAAGACCGCATCAATGTGTGTCCCCACCGATTCCGCATGTCGCGCAACGAATTGATCCGCCGTAATCAAGTCGTTCTTGGCCTTGCTGATTCGCCCCAATAGTTTGGAGGGGGGAAAATGGCTGGCGTCGAGATCCAAATCGCTGAGAACCTGCTTCAGCAGTGTGAGTTGATCACTCGTATCGTAGATCGAGTAATTCGAGGCAAGGCCGACCACCGAGGCGTGTTCACGCAGCAGTTTGGCACAGAACCGATGGAACGTACTGACCCAGATAAAGGACCGGGGCAGCAGCGCCTGCACCCGTTCACTCATGACACGGGCCGCTTTGTTCGTAAACGTGATGGCGAGGATCTCGCGCGGGTGAACCCGCCGCTCGATCAAACGAGCGATTCGCCGGGTAATCACGCGGGTTTTTCCCGATCCTGGCCCCGCGACCACCAGCAACGGCCCCTCGAAGTGTTCGACCGCAGCCCGTTGAGACGGTGTCAAATCATCATCAAAACTCACGAGCAGGAGACTCCATTAGGGGGCTACGTAATCTTCATGGGTGAGATCACACTTTGGAAGTGGCAGGTGGGGGAGGGATTCCCTTTTTCCTTCCCGAAATCACGAGTCGCCCGAACGCATCCGCGGCTCGTGATTCCGACTGCTTAGGAAAAGGATTTCGACCCCCGATCTTCCCCCCCGCAGTATACCAAAATCTCGCCAAGCATTACGAACGCTTCTGTTTCAGCAGCCATTCGTAGAATTCCGGATTGTTATAGCTTTCGGTCCAGGAATCGTGTCCCGCTTCGGGATAAATCGTCAACTTGGGAGTTCCCCCCGCCTTGGTGATGGCATCGACCATCGACTGAGACAGGTCCAGGGGGACCGCCGTGTCTTTGGCTCCGTGGAAGACCCAGATCGGCATTTTGGCAAGACGTCGAGCCGTTGAAGTATCGCCACCACCGCAGATCGGGGCAATCGCGGCGATGCGCTGCGGAATTTCGGCCGCCAGTCGCCACGAGCCGAAGCCTCCCATGCTCAGACCCGTCACATAAATCCGGTCCTTATCGACTTTGTACTTGCTTTCGATTTCATCGAGCAAGGCAATCAGTTCGTGGGCTTGCCACCATTGACCCTCAGGGCACTGGGGCGAAACAAGAATAAACGGAAATTTCTTCCCCGCTTCAATCAGCTTGGGGGGACCGTGGACTTTGACCTTTTGCAGGTCGCGGCCTCGTTCGCCCGCACCGTGTAAAAACACCACGAGGGGGACTTTTTCTTGCTTGTCATAATCTTGAGGCAAAGCGATCAAATAATCCATTTGCACTTTGAGGGCGACATCGAGCCTTGCCGCTTTCTGGGGAGACTCGTCCCCCCACGCACACTGCGCAGTCACGAGCAAGCCAAGCAGGGGAAGACCGAAGCGCAAGTTCCAGTTCATAGCAGTTCCTTTACAGAGAATCAGGGAAATCTCAGTCCGGCCCAAATTCTATCGAGTTGACTTTTCCTTCGATAGAATGCCGCCCACCCCGTTTCTTGCCAGACTTTGTTGCCTGCCAGACTTTGTTGCCTGCCAGACAGAGGTCGAGACATCGCATTCGGGTTCGGGTTCCTGTTTAGACCCTGATTTGTCATACTGAACGCATTCACCGCTGCGGAGAATTACGGCAACCGAACTGTAGGCGAGGCTTGCGATCATGTCCTTTCGACCCATGCAAACAGTCAATCCCAGTCTGTCGCGTCGCCGGCTGCTCACGAACAGTAGTGCTCTTTGTGGACTCTCGCTCCCCACATTCCTGCAGTCGAAATCGGTCGCTTCCGAGCAACAACTGCAGACGATGGGGCGCGCTAAGTCCTGCATTCTCGTTTATCTTTGGGGAGGAATGAGCCACCTCGAGTCCTTCGATCTCAAGCCCGAGGCTCCCAAAGAAGTGCGGGGCGAGTTCCTGCCGATCTCAACCTCGGTCCCCGGGATCCAGATCAGTGAGCATCTCCCGTTGCTGGCTCAACAGATGGATAAATTGGCGATCATCCGCTCAATCCACCACGATGACTCGGCACATGGACGGGGGATGTACTGGAATCTGACCGGACACCGCCCCCCCCGTGCCGGAAACATTCCCCCCGAACGGGATGACTGGCCCTCTCTTCCCGCCATGATGACCAAGTTTCGCACGGCCCCGCGCGGCGTACCATCGGCCGTGCGACTGCCTTACCCCATGGTGGATAACGGCACGCTTCAGGCGGGCGAATACGGTGGGTGGCTGGGCGTTCAATGTGAACCCATCGTAATGCGACCCGCTGGGGGCGAAGCCTTTGCCGGAGTTTCGCGAACGCTGGGAGCCGAAGTCCTGAATCTGAACGACGTCGATGTCCCCCGCTTGACGACACGACGGCAGCTGATGGCGCGGCTGGAACCGCCGGCGCTGCGAACCCCTGAACATCGCAGCTTTCATCATTTCCATGATCTGGCCGAAGAGATTCTTTCCGGTTCCGCAGTCAAAGAAGCGTACAGTCTGGAACGAGAAACGCCTCGAGTGCGCGAACTGTATGGAAACCATCTGGGTGGCCACAGCCTGCTACTGGCACGACGATTGACCGAGGCGGGGGTTCCGATTGTTCAGGTCTGCCTCGCCACTGGGGAACTCAACGCCAGTTCCGGAGACATGTGGGACACCCACGTCGATAACTTCAACCGCCTCAAGCAACGCTTACTCCCCGTTTTTGACCGCTCGACTGCGGCATTAATCCAGGATCTGTCGGAACGAGGAACGCTGGACCAAACGCTGGTGGTGGTTTTGACCGATTTTGGTCGGACCCCCAACATCAATCCCAGTGCCGGACGCGATCACTACCCTTATGTTTACTCGATGGCCATGGCAGGGGGCGGGATTCAAGGAGGCCAAGTCTACGGGAGCAGTGACAGTAAAGGGGCCTATCCGAAAACCATGGCCTGTACGCCCCCTGATATCCACGCAACCATTTTTCAGGCGATGGGAATTTCGCCACGAGCCGAATTGCGCGACGTGCTCAACCGCCCGTTCCCCGTTTCTGACGGCGAAGTCCTGCCGCTGAGCTAAAATCCGTCCGGCCCCGTGAGCGATCGCTCAAACACCTCGCTCGCCAAGCGAGCATCAAGAATTAACGACTCAGAAATTTTGACTGGTTGACTCATGCGAAAGTTGTCGCATTGCGCTACCACATCTCAACTGCGAGAAAGACATCAGAATTCTCCTCAGCGCGTGACCTCGATGGCTGCCGCCAGCTTCGTCATAGGGGAATGCTCCAAACTGGGCAAAGATCATCAGAACTGCCAGAATCCTCTGGCGTCTTGACGTTCTTCCCCAAGATGGGAACGTTCACATTTGTTTTCGGCGTTTTTCGATGATCACGAGCTACCGCGATTAACGGTCCCGCATGAAGCCTCTGGACTTCATCAACGCAACGATGCGGTTCACGCATTCGTCGACGTTGACCTGATCCGTTTGCAGTACGAGATCAGGTGATTTCGGCTCTTCGAAGACAGCGGAGACACCGGGCATTTGTGCAATCTTCCCCTCGTCAGCCATCTGGTACATGCCGTACTGATCCCGTTCACGCAGCACTTCCATCGGCGCCGTGCAGAAAATCTCGAGCACGCGGTCTGGACCAATCAACTGCTTGACCTTCCCGCGTACTCCCTCGTGAGGGGCGACGAATGCCGCAATGGTGATTAAGCCGGCGTCGTTGAGTAACTTCGCGACCTCGGCTGACCGCCGCAGGTTCTCTGAGCGATCGTCTGCGCTGAACCCCAAGTCGCGATTCAGTCCTTGTCGCATGGTCTGACCGTACAACACCATCACTGCCCGGCCTTCGTCCCACAGCCGGCGTTCGAGTTCGTACGCGATCCGACTTTTTCCACTTCCCGTCAATCCGATCAGCAGAATCGTGACTGGCAATTGGTCGTAACGCTGCTCACGCTCGCTCGTCGCAATCAGACTCTCACGCGGCTTGAGAGAGACCTCAGGCTCGGCTTCCCAGACGTCACCGGGACCTCGACTGCTGCCGGTTTCGACGATCATTCCCGCCCCAACCGTGTTATTCGTCAGCCGGTCGATCAGGATGAAGGCCCCAGTCGCGGCGTTGGTGCGGTAGGGATCACAGGCCAATGGTTGCGTCAGGCTGAGCCGCACATGTCCAACTTCGTTCAGTCCCAGCCGTGCGATCGGGCGATGCTCGATCGTATTGACGTCGACGCCGTAGCGGAATGATACAACCTCGGCCGTGACTTGTTTTGTGGTTTGCTTTAATGTGTACGGCCGCCCCGGGACCAGCGGTTGCTCGGTCATCCAGACAACCATCGCTTCAATGTCACTGCTGACATGGGGCTGGTTTCCAGGGTGTACCAGCATATCACCGCGGCTGAGATCCACCTCTTCGGTCAGCGTCACGGTCACCGCCTGAGGGGCGAAGGCTTCTTCCAATTCGCCGTCGTACGTCACAATCGACTTCACCGTGCTCCGTTTCCCTGAGGGAAGCAACATCACCTCGTCCCCCTTGTGCAGGACGCCGGACTCAATGGTCCCCGCAAAACCGCGGAAGTTCAGGTCGGGGCGGATGACATACTGCACTGGAAAACGCAAATCGGTCAGGTTACGGTCGCCGGCGATGTGCACCGTTTCCAGATAGTCCAGCAGCGGTGGTCCGGAATACCATGGCATCGTGTCGCTCTTGGAGACGACGTTCTCCCCCTTTAGCGCCGACATGGGAATGAAGGTGATATCGTGCAAATCGAGCTTGGCGACGAAACCGGTGTAGTCATCCTTGATCCGTTCAAAAACGTCCCGCGAATATTCGACCAGGTCCATCTTGTTGATCGCCACAATAACGTGTCGAATCCCCAACAGCGATACGATGTACGAATGCCGACGAGTCTGAGTCATCACCCCGTAGCGGGCGTCGATCAGAATGATGGCCAATTGGCACGTCGATGCGCCGGTCGCCATGTTTCGTGTGTACTGATCGTGACCCGGCGTATCTGCGATGATGAACTTACGGCGATCCGTTGAGAAGTAACGGTAGGCGACGTCGATGGTGATCCCCTGCTCGCGTTCGGCCTTCAGGCCGTCCGTCAGCAGGGCAAGGTCGATCTCACCGGCCCCCGTAGTGCCGACTTTCTCGCTGTCGCGCTTCACCGCAGCGAGCTGGTCCTCGTAGATTGTCTTGGTGTCATGCAGCAATCGGCCAATGAGCGTGCTTTTGCCGTCATCGACGCTGCCGCAGGTGAGGAATCGTAAGAGCTCCTTCTTCTGATGGCGTGCGAGGTAGGCTTCAATGTCTTCGTGACTCAAATCAATCGCTTGCATATCAGAAATACCCTTCGCGTTTCTTTTGCTCCATCGATCCCGACTCATCGTGATCGATCATCCTTCCCTGCCGCTCAGAGTTCCTCGCCAGCAGCATCTCTTCGATGATCTCGGGCAGCGTCGTCGCCTCGCTCTCGATCGCCCCGGTCAGCGGGTAACAGCCAAGCGTGCGGAACCGCACCCGTTTCATCATCGGTTCTTCGCCTGGACGTAACGGCATCCGCTGGTCGTCGACCATGATCAGCGTTCCGTCACGCTCGACAACCGGGCGGACGTCAGCAAAGTACAGGGGTACGATGGGGATATTCTCGAGGTGGATGTACTGCCAGACATCCAGTTCGGTCCAGTTGCTGAGCGGAAAGGCACGGATGCTTTCCCCCTTGTTCACCTTTGAATTGTACAGATTCCAGAGTTCTGGTCGCTGGTTCTTAGGATCCCACTGGTGCAGCCGGTCACGGAAGCTGTAGACGCGTTCCTTTGCACGGCTTTTTTCTTCGTCGCGACGAGCACCCCCGAATGCCGCGTCGAACTGGTAATGGTTCAGCGCCTGCTTGAGTGCCGCCGTCTTCATAATATCCGTATGTTTTTTCGACCCGTGGTCGAAAGGATTGATGTTCTGGGCCTTCCCTTCCGGGTTGGTCCAGACTTTCAGGTCGACACCCTGCTCACGGCAGAACCGATCACGGAACTCGATCATTTCTCGAAATTTCCATGTCGTATCGACGTGCAGCAAGGGGAACGGCAGCCGTCCGGGATAGAACGCCCGCTGCGCCAACCGCAGCATGACGGCGGAATCCTTGCCGATGGAGTAAAGCATGACCGGCCGTTCGAACTCGGCGGCAACCTCGCGAATAATATGGATACTCTCAGCCTCCAGCACTTTCAAATGTGTGAGGTTGTAATTTCTGCTGCTGCTGCTCATCCGTCCTCCTGTTTAGGCCCTGTCACAGTCAGTATAAGAGATTTGCGTCCGAATTTAGAAGGGAGATCTCTCGTGGGAAGGGAGACATCTCGGTACGGACTACAACTGACCTCGAATTGAGCCTTTGCGACTCTCCTAGCACGGAACCGTGTCAGAAACACCAAAGGGAGTCAACAGCAAGTTTCAGATATTTCTGGATCCGTTTTTGCCAGGAAAGTCGCAAGGCGATCTCAGAGCAGATGATCATGAACTCTGGCAGAAAACGCCCAAGTCGTTTCAAATCAGGCGGTTGCAATCGAGACCGCCCAGAAAACCCCTCAGATGCATGCCGCCGCCTGACCATCAGCTTTATGAGACGGACAGGCTGTTGATCGTCGACGTGAAAGCGTTCGACTCGACGGGCGCGATTTACCAGATCGGGTCGCAGTTGAAACCCGCCGCCTCGTTGATTTATTGACCATCAAAACAACAGGAACAGTTCCCGTTATCTCATCAGAGGCCAATCACGAAGGACTCCGAAGCGTTGGCATCCGGCAGTGGACCCGGCAAAATCTGTCTGTCGGAGGTTTTGATGGAAACTGTTCGAGTCCGGGTTCGGAATCTTGACAATTGCTGCCAGCTAATTCAACATTTTCCCCAGCGCCTCATCACGGAACTGTGCTGGTTGACGATCACTGTTTTCACCATCACCGTTTTCACCATCACGGTTAAGTTGCGTTCGATTCACACACCACCCCGGAAAGCCACTCATGGTAATCCCCAACTGGTTGTCTGCTTTGGAATGTCGTGCTTGGTTCTCTCGAAAGTTGGCTCGCGTTTTTGCGTCGCGTCGCCGTGCTGATCGCTCAAGGGAACGTTGCCAGCA
>CAMBQP010000097.1 GCA_945869955.1 Schlesneria paludicola DSM 18645 | reverse complement strand
GTCAACTTTCACTTCTTCGGCTGCAGCGGGCTTCGGGGTTTCTGTCTCGTCAGCGGCACATCCCGATTCGGATTTGGGTTCTGAATCCACTTTGTCCCCTGGCTTTTCGGTTTGCTCGGTTTCTGATTTTGGCTCAGATTCCGTTTTTGGCTCGGGAGTCGCTGCGTTTTATTCAGGAGTCGCGGCGGGTTCTGTAGGTTTTGCAGGCTTTTCGTCCCCTTCCTGGTGTGTGGCGGGAGCTTCGGGGGTCTCGGAAGCGGGGGCGACAGGTTCTGCTTCAGGCTTTGTTTTCGTCTCGGGCTCGATGACCTTCTCACCATCGGGAAGTTGGGGGGCCGTTGATTCCTTGGCGGCAGGAGCTCGATAGCGGTCTTTGTTTTTTTCGTAATATTCACGAATTTCGTCCGATGACGGATCCACCCGGCGTTCGAACTTTTCAAAGTCGGCTGTCAGATAGGCCAGCTTCACTCGAGGCAGCTGTACGAATCCGGGTTGAGCCTCGTCAATCCAGCGTCGGTTGCTGAATTGTTTAAACAGGCTGTCTAACTCGGTAGCGGATGGCTCCCCGACTTCGCTGACAAATTCCTGAACAGGAATCGCCACGGCCTGCAAGGATTGTTTCAAATTCAACATTTGAAACGATTCCCACAACTGCTGCGGGGTCGACTGCATGTAACGAAGCGGCTCGCGATTTTGCACGTACTGGGCCAAGCCCGGTGGGGCGGTCGCGGTAAAGGCGGGTGGTTCCATCAATTGGATTGCTAATTGAGCGGAAAGCTCTTCTTTTAACGTGTCGAACAATTCGCTTTCGCCCAGCCGCGACTCTCGCAAAGATTCCTTGAAATCCTCTGCAGTGAGCCGGCCTCGACTGATTTGTTTGAGGAATTCATTCACTCCTTCGTCAGAGATGCGAATTCCCATTTTTTGAGCGTCGGCCGAGTGGACTCGGTAATTGAGCAGAGATTGATCGTCGATGCCACCAAAACTGGATGAAGATCCTGACTCGGTACGGCGTGCGACCTCTTGCAGGAAATAATTGGCTCGTTGGCGTTTTCTCGCCATTTGCTCAAAATCCTGGCGATTCAAATTGCCCACACTGGTTCTCACCAAGGGCTTATTTTGCGGAATGGCACCAAAACCGATGTATCCCACGATACATCCAATCAGAAATCCACCGATGCCGAATTCGGTGGTTTTCTGTCGGGTATAACCAATAATGCACATGGCGGCTGCACAAAGACAGCCGATGATGAGAGCGCCACCCAAGGGTGAGGTGGGGCCTTTTCCCCGCCCGAAATCATCCAGAAACAGAAAAGAGATCATCGAAAGGACGGTCACAACAACCATCCACTGCCTCTGATTTCGACGGATCGATGCAAAGAACCTGGTACTCATCAACGGAATCCTTTTCCTGATTGCGTCTTCATCACGTTTGTCGTTCGGCGAGGGTGCACAGATCGTTTTATCGTAGGAAACAACAGTTTTTCAGGCAACTCACATCCTCATCAAGGGCATCCCCGGCCTCGATGAACGATCTGATTTGGTGGCTGCACGAAGACCTTGGCAAGTCCGAAGACTTGACAGACCCGGTCACAATTCCTTATTGCAATTCCCCGTGCAGTAATCGGCATTGTAGCTGCACACGCTTGGCACACAAGGGATTTACTGTTCTCTGTGGGCTTGGAGCCGATTCTGCTCTCGACAGTTGTGGCGAACCAGTCACTTGCGTTTTAGAGCGGGCGAGATAATGTCGAGTACCTTGAGCATGCTCCCGTATCAATTTGTGAATGCAAACGGAAAGTTTTCCGGTGACAGAAAAGTCCTCGAAGCCTATGAAACGTCTGGTGATCGTTGAATCTCCCGCGAAAGCGAAGAAAATCGGCGGCTACCTCGGCAGCGATTACACCGTCATGGCCAGCATGGGGCATGTTCGTGATCTTCCCGAGAGCGCCAAAGACATTCCAGACGAGATCAAAAAGACCAAATCCAATCTCGCCAAGTATGGCGTGGATGTCGATCACAACTTTGAGCCACTGTACATCGTCAGCGATCGCCGCAAGAAACTGGTCAAGGAAATGAAGGACGCCCTGAAAGGGGTTGGTGAACTGCTACTGGCAACAGACGAAGACCGCGAGGGAGAAAGTATTGGCTGGCACCTGGCGGAAGTTCTGGCCCCCAAAGTCCCCGTTAAGCGAATGGTTTTCTCAGAAATTACCAAGGAAGCGATTCAGGAAGCCGTACAGCACACGCGTGAACTCGATATGAACCTGGTCCGAGCCCAGGAAGCCCGGCGAATTATCGATCGGCTGTATGGATATCGACTCAGCCCGCTCCTCTGGAAAAAGGTCAAGCCAAAACTTTCGGCGGGCCGAGTCCAATCGGTTGCGGTCCGGGTTCTCGTACTACGTGAACTCGAACGCCTGGCGTTCCGCTCGGGGAGCTATTGGGACCTGAAGTCGACATTAGCCACCGCAGCCGGAGCCGAATTTGATGCCACACTCTCGACGGTTGGTGGCGAACGAGTCGCCAGTGGGAAAGATTTTGATGAGCTCACCGGAAAGCTCAAACCGGAGGTGAAAGCGATTTTGCTGGACGAGGCGACCGCGAGCAAGCTGCAGGCCAGACTGCTGGGTCAGCCTTGGAAAGTGACTTCGGTCGAGACGCGGTTACAGACCCGAAAACCGTATGCCCCGTTCACGACCAGTACATTGCAGCAAGAATCGAATCGTAAGCTCGGCCTCACCGCTCGAGATACCATGCGGATTGCACAGAGTCTGTATGAAGACGGATACATTACCTATATGCGAACCGACAGTGTCAATCTGTCGCAAGAGGCGCTGAATGCCGCTCGCAAATCGGTGTTGGATCGCTATGGCAAAGATTATCTGAGCCCCGAACCTCGGCAATACTCGACCAAAACCAAGAATGCTCAAGAGGCCCACGAGGCGATCCGGCCAGCCGGTACCGAAATGAAAACCGCTGAAGAGCAGGGTTTGAGCGGACGTGAAGCCGCCTTGTATGCCATGATCTGGAAGCGAACCGTTGCCACGCAGATGGCGGAAGCCCAGTTGCGATTTCAGACCGTCACGGTCACGGTCGAGGACGCGGAATTCAAGGCGACAGGTCGTCATGTCGAATTTCCGGGTTTCTTCCGGGCCTATGTGGAAGGGGTCGATGATCCCGATGCCGCCCTGGACGATCAAGAGGCTTCACTCCCACCGCTGACGGAAAACGATCGGCTGAAATGCCAGGCACTCGACCCGATTGGTCACGAAACAAAACCACCCGCTCGATATACCGAAGCGACGCTGGTTAAGGCCCTCGAAGCGGATGGGATTGGACGTCCGAGTACCTATGCCACGATCATCGACACGATCATCAATCGGGATTATGTGGTGAAGTCCGGTTCACAGTTGGTCCCGACATTTACCGCCTTTGCGGTGAACCAGCTGCTGGAAACCTACTTTCCCAAGCTGGTCGATCTCGGTTTCACCGCGAAAATGGAACAGGATCTGGATGACATTGCCAGTGGACTGGGTGATCGACTTCCCTACCTGCAGCAATTCTACCATGGATCTGAGGGACTGGATGCCCAGGTCAAAGCGAACGAAGAAGCGATCGATCCTCGTAGCGCCTGTACCTTGCTCTTTGACGGACTGACATCCCGAATTCGGGTGGGAAAATTTGGACCGTATCTCGAAACCGAACGGGATGGCGAGACGGTCACCGCTTCGATCCCGGACAGCCTTGCCCCGGCAGACATCACCAATGCCATCGCAGATAATCTGATTGAATTGAAGCAGCGGGGGCCACAGTCGCTCGGTACACACCCCGAAACCGGTTTGGCGATCTTTTTACTGGTCGGACCGTTTGGGCCGTATCTCCAACTGGGTGAAATGGGAGAAGACGGCACCAAACCCAAGCGGGTTTCGCTACCGAAAACTCGGGATCCCAACAGTATTACGATGGAGGATGCTTTAGCCTATCTGGCACTGCCGCGCCAGCTGGGAAAACACCCGGTCACAGGCCATGTGGTCAATGCGGGGGTCGGCATGTATGGGCCGTATGTCAAGCACGAAAAAACCTTTAAGTCGCTCGACAAGACCGATGACGTATTGACCCTGACGATGGAACGGGCCATTGAATTACTGGCACAGGCCAAGACTAAAGCGGTCGTTATTCCGCTGAAAGAGCTGGGTCCCCATCCTGAGGATAAGGAGCCGGTGCAGGTATTTGATGGTCGGTATGGTGCCTATGTGAAACACGGCAAGGTGAACGCGACGCTACCGAAAGGGAGTGATCCGTTGGCACTGACCATGGAAGAAGCGATTCCATTATTGGCAGAACGGGCCGCTCGCGGGCCGGCTCCGAAAAAATCGCGAGGCCGTTCGGCCGCTGCAGACACCATGGCGACTCCGAAGAAAGCTGCAAAGAAGGCCACGAAAAAAGCGGCCAAAAAGAAGGTCAAAGACGAGTAAACCCCAGACGATTTATCCCCAGTCGAGTCAACCCCGGTCGAGTCAACCCCGGTCGAGTCAACCCCAGACGAGTCAACCCCAGACGAGTCAACCCCGGTCGAGTCAACCCCGGTAACGTGCAGGAGCTTCTCCATGCGATTTGTCGTCGTGCTATTGGCCGGAGTGATGTTGGTTTTGCTCGAATGTGGTCGGCTGCGGGCGGAAACCAAAGAGCCGCATCAATTTCGACGCCCGCTATTTGACGGGACAACGCTCAACGGTTGGACGATCGAAAACGATTGTGAAGTCGATATTGTCGACGGGTGCATTCGGTTGAAGGCTGGGGATGGCTGGTTGCGCAGCGACCAGCAAGTACGAGATTTCGATTTGCACGTCGAATGGAAGTCACTCAAAACATCGATTTATGACGCCGGGATTTATATTCGCTCGTCGCGGGAAGGAAAACCGTTTCCCCAGTCGGGTTATCAGGTGAATCTGCTGGCAGGAAAAGAAGGTAATGTTCCCAATCTTCCGGGGGCGGAAAGTCGCGGCTTGGTAAAGCCGGCCGGGGAATGGAATGTTTTTGATTTGCATGTCGTTGGCGAGTCGGCGTCCCTCAAGATTAACGGACAGGCTGCCTGGAGCGTCAGCGGACTCAAAGATCGGGATGGATACCTGGGATTTCAGGTCGAAGTTCCCAACGGGGGACAATTTCTGCTGAGAAACATTGTGCTGAGTGAAATCGGTTACCAGTCGTTGTTTGATGGCAAAACTCTGGAGGGATGGGACGGCGTTGGTGGTTTGGCCGAGGAGTGCTGGTCGGTGACCGAGGGGATTTTGACCTGTTCTGGAAAGAAGGGACCTTGGCTGCGATCGCACGCGGAATACTCCGACTTCAATCTGCGTCTGGACTATCGCCTGTCCCATGGCGGAAATAGCGGGGTTTATGTTCGGGTTCCGGCAGATGGGAATCATCACCGTGAGAACGAGACCCTTCCGGCTGCCGGTTTTGAAGTGCAGATTCTCGATGACACCGCACCGGAACATGCCAACCTGAAGGATTTTCAATACTCGGCTTCGATCTACGATTTCGCGGGGGCGGACCCGCGCGTTTCGCGTCCACTAGGCGAATGGAATTCGCTGGAAATCAATTGTCTCGGCCAACAGATTACAACCTGGCATAATGGAGCACAGGTGACGAATATTCGCGCTGAAGAATTTCCGCTGCTGGCATTGCGATCAACGCGGGGCTTTTTGGGGCTGCAAAATCACAGCACGGTGGTCGGACTTCGGCATATCCGTGTGGGGGAACCGGTGAATCCGCCGAAAATCCCCGCTGCGATAAAGTCTGGTCCCAGTCCAAACCCTTGAGGTTCCGAATCATTGCACTGAGGTTGAACTGCTTGGCCTACCTGAAAGTGAATGAGTTCGCTCAAGCTGCCGTGTCGTTTCGGTTGGATTCACGATGGCGGGTCGAGAGCGGTGTCTCGCAAAAACTTGCTCGTTGGCAGCATCAAGAATCCAGTTGAAGTCAGGGAGCTTTTGGTTCTCCCGGCTGCCCGACAAGAGGAATTTCGATCCGATCCTTTTGATAAAGTGGCAGATGGCGGTAGTAGACTTCCAGAGTCAGTAACGCCAGTGTCGTCATATACAGTCGGCCACCGGCATTTCCGTGACGATCGGCCACATCCCAGCTCCCTGTCGCGTGTCCCTCCTGAATTTGTGTCTTGATCAGGTATTCACGCATCACCTTGTTCCAGCGATCCCATTCCGGGCCACCCCAATGATGCATCACTTGGGTTGCGTAATAGTTGTAGTACATGTCGTAGGGTTGGGGCCCGAATTCATCGAGTGCTCGAACGCCCGCCTGAAGCCGGCCCTGGTTTCCCTCCCAGTCCAGATACATCCGGCACAACAGGCCTGCTGCAGTCATCGAAGGGGTGGGAAAGTCTTTTCGATCGGGCAGATAGGCATACTGTGACCCCCGCCGTGATCCGACACTCGATAGGAATCGATCAATTCCATTGAACACCCGTTGGGGGACAGGGATTCGTGAAAACTGAGCACTTTTCAGGGCCATTAATTCCCACGCCACCACCGAAGTATCCCCCGGTTGTCCTGGAAAATATCGCCAGCCGCCACCAGAATCCTGCGTTGCTGTCAGGAATTCGATGGCACCCGTAATGGCGGGTCGCAATCGCGTATCGCCGGTCATGGCCGACGCTTCACTCAGTGCAATCGTCACCAATCCTTGCGTATAAAAGGTTTGTGGACCCGAGAGGTTTCCGTAAAAGCAAATCCCCTTGTCAGCCGGCATTCCATTTCTGAGTAGAAAATTCAGCCCCTGCTGAACTTCCGGCTGATAGTCTCCTTCCTCTTGAGTCTGCCCTGCCCCGAGAAAGGCCATCAGTGCCATCGCCGTGGCGGCGTTGGAGTTCTGATCCAATCGGCCCGGCATCGAACAATTGCAGCGTGGATGCAGGGTGTGATCAAAATTCCAGGAACCATCCGCCAGCTGATGATTTTTCAGCCATTCAAGACCTTTGGCGACCGCCGCTTCACTGGCATCAGTCCCTCCCAGCTGTTTGATTCGTTCCAGTCTGGCTTTTGGCTTGCGGCCGACAAACTGGTCGATCTGCGGTCCCGCCATTTCGGCAAGGGGATCGGTTGTGGTCGACCCCTTGGTTTTCCGGACCGATTTTTTGAGCGGTTTGGCTGCCAAGAGCGTGCCCACCGATTGCTGACGAGATTCCGTGGCTTGGCCGATGGCCGAAAATTCGGTGGGGCCTGCGAGAAACGAGGGGGTTTCATCCTCTTGGGTCATGGCGAGGTCACTCAATGGCGTGAGCATGTCGCTCGAGGATTCGCCCGTGTCGACCAGCGGTTCGGCAGTCGAAAGCAGCTCAACGGCAATGTCATCACCCTGCGAAGCGTTCTTGTCCATGATCAATGAAATCAGGGTGTTCAGGACTTGTGGCTGGGGAAGATCAAAATAAATCCAGCTCAGCACAAACAGAATCAGTGCATGAACGCCGAAGCTGAATGAGAGTGACGAAAGAGTTTTTGACCAGGATTTTTGCGGACCCGCGAACCTCGCTGGATCGCTTTCCGAGATGACCACAGGTAATAGAGATCCACGACTGCGTCGACCGTGGGTCGCAGGAACGGCATCGGGAGTGGATTTTGACATCATCGACCCACCTGAACTCAGTGTCCCACTTCGGCAAACTGTTACCCCTCAACACCGGTTGCGATTCGGTGCAAATCCAACAACAGGCTGGTCATGCACAAGAGAAAAGGGGATTGGACTGGACTCGAATGCACCCGGCAAAGTCATGCACGCGTGATAATGATTATAACGAAATACTCTCCGAGCGGCGAAGAAATTTCGAATCGCGGGATCGATTCGCAGCAATTAACGGGTATTGCGACGGAATTTTCAGAGGAATTCCCCTTGATTGCCGGGTTTGAATCCCGGGAACAGGTCGAGCTTGACTGTGGGGAAAAGAGGGTTGAAAGCAGGGGGGGATCCGGATTGATCTGGCATGTCGACAGCGGATTCTTGCCTCGATTCGTTCCCTGAGGATGATTTCCAGTTCGTAAGCATGATAAACTTTTCCTACCGGCCTGTTGGCCATCCATTTCAGGTCCAATATCCCCTGCGGGAAATTCTGATGAATTCGGTTTCGGTCAAGAACTGCTGGAGCAGGGGCGTGTTGCGCCATCAAGTCCTCACTTGTTTACTGTTGGGTCTGCAATTCATCACCTGCGGTTGTGGTGGAAACAAGGATCCGATTCAGCAGGTTCGGACGCTGGTTGATCAACGCGAACTGGGACGAGCGGTTGAAATCGCCAAATCGATCCCGGAATCCAGTCCTGCCTGGGGAGAAGCCCAGTACCTGCTGGGGCGAATCGAGGCCGCCCGGCGGGGAAATGATATCGCGCTTTCCTATTTTCATGCGGTGCCCAGGGATGGTTCGGTCTACTCGCTGAAAGCGGCCAGGGGGGCAGCGGAAATCGAATTGCCCAACTGCCAGCTCACGGACGCCATCGTCGATACGACCTATCTTGTTGAACAAGACACCGCCGATCTTTCCCTGCGCGCCCGACTCGTCCAAATGCTGATCTCGAGCGGACAACGTTCGCAGGCCGAGATTCACCTCTTTGAACTCCTCAAAAAAGGAAAAACGAAGCTGAAGGATTTAGTCTGGTTCACCGCCCCCGAGCGTCCGTCCGATCCAGACTCCTACCTGACAAAGTGTGCTCAGGCCAATTCACCCGACCCCTTGATCCAATTGGGAATGGGACTGGAAGATCTGCGACAACAGAGAACCGAAGCGGCAAAACAACGGCTGTTGAATGTTTGCCGACAAGCCCCGGAACTGGCGATGGGGCAGGGACAATTGGGTGAGCTGCTTTTGGACGGGTCACTCGAGGAACTCGGCGTCTGGTATCGCGCGGTTCCTCCCGCGCTTCAAGACGATCCGGGAATCTGGTACGTGCGAGGATTGTGGGCCCGCCGCGTGAATCAACCGCAGGTCGCCGCACGCTGTTTTTGGGAAACGATTCGTCAGCTACCAACGCATCAGCGGGCGATGTATCAACTGGGGCAATTGGCCATCCACCTTGACCCACCGGCGGGTGAGGCGTTTTCTCGTCGCGCACAGCAGTTGAAAGAGTACGGCGAAGTGATGGAATCAACCTTGATTCAGCGGGGACGCGATCGAGAAAAATTTCAGCAAATGGTGGCGAAGCTGTTAGAGATGGGTCGAGATTGGGAGGCGTGGGCCTGGGCTTCGTCAGCGGTCGAGTTATCGGGCCGGAATGGCTGGCCGGGGGAATTACTCGATTCACTTGCCTCAGTTCCAGCCGAAAATCCACCACGGACCCGGCTCGACCATGATGTCGCGGTGTTACATAATCTGTCGAGCTGGCCTGGTTTCGAAACGATCCGCTCCGTCTCGCCGCCTGGTCCCCCCTCCCCGCCGGGTCCCCCAGCGTCGCCGGATCACTCGGGGTTCACAAACATCCAGTTCGAAGATCAAGCGAAAAGTTTGGGAATTGACTTTACCTATTTTCAAAGTCATCACCCTGATTCCCGTGGAGTGCGGATGTTTGAGTCAACCGGTGGTGGGGTGGGTGTTCTCGATTATGACCTGGACGGCTGGCCTGACCTGTTCCTGACCCAAGGGGTCGAGTGGCCCATGGGATCGGAACGCCCTGAATCAACGGGAAAATATCGAGATCGACTGTTGCGGAATCGGGGATCTGGTTTTGCGGACATCACCGAGTTGAGCACTCCGCATGGCGAGACGGGCTATGGGCAGGGATGTTCTGCAGGGGATTTTGATAACGATGGTTTTGCTGACCTCTATGTCGCCAACATCGGTCCCAATCAGTTATTAAGAAACAATGGTGACGGCACGTTTACGGACATCAGTCGCACTGCCTTGATCGAGGGGGAAGCATGGACCACCAGTTGCCTGATTGCCGACTTGAATGGGGATGGAAATCCCGATCTATTTGACGTGAATTATCTGCAGGGTGAAAACATCTTCCGTATCGAATGCAGCGCCAACCGCTGTTCCGTGAGAACTTACGAGGGAGCTCCTGATCAGGTGCAGTTATCGCGTGGCGACGGGACTTTTGAAACGATCACGAAGGGGACACCGCAGGCAAATGCCAAAGGGTTGGGGATTGTCCTGGTCAATGTGGGTGATGAACCGCTTCCCCGAATCTTTGTCGCCAACGATCAGGTTCCCAATTTCTTTTTGAAGCCCGTGTCGTCGGATGGTCGGTATCTCGACGAGGGGATGTCGAGTGGTCTAGCGGTCAATCTGTATGGGCAGCCGACGGCGTGCATGGGGGTTGCGGCCGGCGATTTGAATCATGATGGAAAGCTGGATCTGTTCGTCACCAATTTCGAGGGAGAGGCCAACAACCTTTATCTGCAGCGTGACCACGGGCTGTTTGAAGATGCGATTATCGGATCGGGTTTGATGTCTGCCGGTGTTCCCTATGTTGGGTGGGGGACACAGTTTCTTGATGCGGACAACGATGGGGAACTGGATCTGGTGGTCGCCAATGGGCATATCGCCGATTTTCATGAGCCCGGAATCGAGTACCGGATGCCGCTGCAGTTTTTCCAGAATGCGGGTTCAGTCCGTTTTCAACAACTCGATACTCAGGCGGCAGGTTCTTGTTTTGGAAAGCCCCTTTTTGGGCGGGCCATGGCCCTTATCGACTGGAATCGAGATGGACAAACCGATTTTGTCCTGGGGTGTCTCGATTCCCCCGCGATGGTGGTGACCAGCGTCCATCGACGGACCGGGCACTGGCTCGATGTGATCCTCCACGCCCGAGATTCCGCGCGGGATGCCCTCGGAGCCGTCGTTGAAGTTCATGCGGGGTCCATGCGCTCGACAATGAGGCTGGTTGCGGGCGATGGTTTTCAAGCCTCGAACCAGCGAATGCTGCATTTCGGTTTAGGAGCAGCGGGTACGATCGACCTGGTTCTCGTCCGCTGGCCCTCGGGCTCAACCACTGAATACCGTGGTGTTTCGCGGGATTCGACGATCCATTTGGTTGAGGGGCAGATCTCGGCGATGGAAGTGAAGGTCGATCGTTAACCGATTGTTTGGCTGCAACGCCGATTTCGCAGGGATGAAAACGGCGGGAATTGCTCTGGAAATACGGTATCCCGCTTCATTTCACCGACTTTTGCTGCCGCCTCAAGATTCCATTGGCCACTGGCAGAGAATCGCACGCGGCTGCATAAGTTGCGATGCGTTTGAGCAGCTCGAAGGGAATTTTTTGGGCATGGGGTAAACGCCGGATTTCTGCTACGAGATCGGCTCCTTGTGCGGCAACGGATTGCGCTGCTGCTGCCTCGGTGCTGCGGCCACGCAGTCGCAGCACGCTGGCATATTCGGTTCGTGTTTGCCAGCCGAGTGGATGAAGTTCAAGGGCTTGCCGGTAGGCCTCGTCCGCTTGTTCAAGATCCCCAATTCGCATGGCGTACCAACCGCGATATCTCCAGAATCCGGGATCATTTGCGGACGAGTCTGGGACTTGTGACAAGAGTTGTCCCGCCTGTTCGGTATTCCCGCTGTCCATCGCGAGCAGTAATTGTGTATCCAGTGCGATCGGTTCCGAGTCGAGCTGATTGAGTTGGGGCAAAATTTCGGCCTGCAGTGCGGCATAGCGTGCGGCCAATTCGGGTGTTGATGAGCTGAGAACGGCGGTCCGCGCCGTCCGAATTTGTCTGGCCAGATACGTATTTTTCAGAACCTCGGATGTCGGCGTTGCCTCGCTCCATTTTTGCGTGACCACCTCGGCATCCCGAAAACCAAGGTCTTCCATCGTTAACAGGTAAGCATAGTGCTCGGGAAGATCGCTATGATCTTCGATCGCGAGGTGGATTTGCCGCAAAAGTTCGGCTCGGTGCAGCATCATGGCGTGGAAATAGATCAGATTTCGTCGGGGAGCGGCGAGTTTGGGGTCGAGTTTCAGCAGTTGTTCAGCGAGTTGAATCGCGGGGAGCGGCAGCTGAAAATAGTGAAACAGCAACTCCATTCGCTCGATCGCCGCATCAATACCACGAATTCCGTCCAGGGGAATCGTTTCAAATGCCCGAAAGGCGGCATCGAAATTCCCCTGCTCTTTCTGAGAGATTCCCAGCCAGTATTGACCACCTGGCGTTGATTGCAACCGCGTCCATTCACGGGCGGATGCTTCGAGATTTTTCCAGTTTTTATCACGAAACGCTTTCGCGCATGCGGCGGGAAGTGCTTGCAGGCGCTGGTTGCGACGATAGAGGGTTGATCCCAGAATGAGCGGCAACAGCAGCACAAAAAGGGTCACAGCGGCAATGATCGACGTTCTGGTTTTCATACCGTCATTCCGGTTGGGGCTCAACATCCGCCTGCAGCTTGCGCCAACGATTCGAAACGGGAACTGGCTGGCCCGGTTCCGAGCCGATGCGGCGGTAAAGGTTTTCTGCGATCAGTTGATCCCCGCAGTCCGCCGCATAGCGTGCAATCTGCCCAAAAAACTCCCAGGGAACTTCGCGAACATTAGTTTGGAGCAGCAGTTTGGCGCGAATCTCTTTCCCTGCGGCAGCCAATTGCTGCTGTTGGGCGACTTCGGCGGCCGGTTTTTGCTGGAGGCGAAGCAGTCTGGCATACTCATGCCGGGCAAGGCCGCTGAGCGGGTTCAGACGCAAGGCTTCTTCAATCGCCTCTTGAGCTTGGGGAAGTTCGTTCATTTGAATGTGATACCAACCGCGATAAACCCAAACCATGTGATCGTCGATCCCCGATTCGTCGACATTTTGCAGCAGTTCACCAACGCGAGCCACATTTCCCGCTTCGTAACTACGGTTCATCAGATACGTCAGTAGCACCGTGTCGTGGGGGATGGAATCCAGAAACCACTGCAACTGACGCTCCGCCTCTTGTTCCAACTCGGCGACTTTTTCTGAGCTGGTGGCATCGGCACTCCGAACGATACTGGCCGCAGTGTTGACCCCCAACGCCACCTTGAAGCGAACTTCGTCCGGTGAGGATGCGAGCCACCGACTATTCAGATCGGCCCCGTTGGAAAAGGAAATATTATCGGACATGAGTAAATAGACATAGGCTTCGCGGGGTTCACCCTGAGCGGCGACGGCGGATCGAATCGCCCGAATCAGTTCGGCCCGTTGGAGACTCATTGCATAAAAAGAAATCAGGCGAGATTGGATTTCGGTCACCTTGGGATCCAGGGCCAGAACTTTTTGACTCGTTGCCACCGCTTGCAAGGGTTGGTTGAGGATCGTCCATTCCAGGTTGGCTTTTTCGACGTAAGCAAAAATGGCTTTGGGGTCCTGCGGGGTGATCTGCCCCAGGCAGAAGGCAATGTCTTCGGGGTCTTCGAGTTCCTGAGCGGCTTCTGCTGCAAACCACCAGGCTTCCCCCGAAGCGGGGTTCTGTGTCGCCCAGGCCTTGGCTGCAGAACGCTCGGTTCTCCAGTCTTCGGAACGCCGGGCTTCTTCACACTGCTGTCGAAATTGACGCTCCTGTAGCCATCGTCTTCCTTGGAAGCCCCCCCAGCCAACCCCGAAAATCAGTAACAGTAAAGCAATCAGGAGAGATCGTTTTCGAACCCACAACGGTTTTTTCTGGGCTTTGACGGCAGGATGTAGAGGGGTCTCAGGGGGATCAGCAGAAGAGTTCATCGAACGGACTACTCCATGAGACAATGTGGGCTGGGAGTGTTGCATGAAAACGCCCTCTATCCTAGCGCATCTCGGACGACAGTTGAAGGAAACTCGACCTTCCCGCGCGGATTTGTCAATTCTCCGACGGAGGAAAACCAATCTCGCTTCCCCTTTTTTCTGCAGAAAACCGAAGAAAGTTCGTTTTTTGTTGACAAAAAGCTTCGGAATGGCGAATATTAAGGGATTATGAAGTCATAATTTTCACGAAATGATCCATGATGGCCTCAAGGTAGTCACTCAGATACGTCGGCAAAACTCATCAAGAGGAACGAAATCCGGTGAAATCAATCGGTTCCATTATTTTTGTCAGTCTGGTGATGTTGCAAACCGTCGGTTGCGGTCAAGCTGGGCCAACGGTTTACCCGGTTCAAGGGACGGTCACAATTGGGGGCAAGCCTGCCCCGAGCATTGCGGTGACATTTGCACCGGTCGATGGGCGGCCTGCCTCGGCAGGAAAAACCAATGCCAATGGCATTTTTATTCTGTTAACGCAATCGGGAAAAGCGGGTGCGGTGGCGGGGAAACATAAAGTCATTTTGCAATCTCAGTCCGCAGTTGAAAGCACCGGCAACTTTTCAGACCCTGCGGTTCGGGAGAAGATGTTCCAGGAACGCGAGGCCTCTGCGCGCAGTGGAAACAAGGGAGCTCCTCCGGCCGAAAAGTCAAAGACCATTCCCGAAGAGTACTCGAATCCGCAAAAAACCCCGCTGGAATACGAAGTGAAAGCGGGTACCAACAATTTCGACGTGCCAATCCCCTGATGGAATGACGTTTTCAATCGGTAGGCGATTTTTGCCTGCCACTGTTTTTGTTTTTTTACGAAAGGTCCCCTGATGCAGTTGAAGAGTCCCCCCAAACGAGCGTTTACGCTCATTGAACTGCTGGTCGTGATTGCGATCATTGCCGTTCTGATTGCGCTGCTTTTGCCAGCCGTTCAGCAGGCCCGTGAGGCGGCACGGCGAACACAGTGCAAGAACAATTTGAAACAACTTGGTCTCGCCTGCCACAATTACCATGACACGTTTGGTCAGTTCCCAATGAACTGGTACAACGGTGACAATCGAAACCAACCGGATCCGCGCAATCCGGCCTATGCAAACGGTTCGTGGTCGTGGGTCGTCATGTCGCTCCCTTACTTTGATCAGGGACCGCTGTACAACGCGATTGCAACTTACTTCCCCGTCGCCAACGGGAATCCTCCGGCCACCGGAATGGGTTGGGTCACACCTCTGAATGGGGCTCGCACACCACGTGACATGGCCAAGACCGTTCTTCCTGGCTTGATCTGCCCGTCGAATCCGCAAGATGCAAAACGAGATAATCAGATTATCGAGCCTGATAGCGGTGGTTGGAATGGACCTTACGCAGACAGCGCCGGTGGACTCGATTACGTCGGGAACATGGGCCACATTTGGGGTGGATGGCATGATTGCGGCAACGTTCCTGATTTCCCCTCCGCAGACGGCCGTTTCGTGAAAGGGAGTGCTGGTACCCCTTGGATTAGCGAACGATGGAACAATGACAATCCCAACATCAATGGTGTGTTCATGTACCGTGGTTCACGCAAGATGTCTCAGATCGTTGATGGAACTTCGAACACGGTTCTGTTGTATGAATCCCATCACTGGCGTGGTGGAAACCCTGCCACAGACGGCAGCAATTTCTACGCCCCTCAAGATGTTGCCAACTGGGCTTCGGCTCTGGGGGCCACCGGATCCATGCGAAATCCGATCAACAACCGCAACCCCGCCTGGCAGTATGGGAACGGAGATATCCGCAACTTCGGTCCACAAAGCCAGCACGTGGGTGGCTGCCACGTGGTACTGTGCGATGGTTCGGTCCGATTCGTTTCCGAAAACATCGATAACTCGACGCGCTACAACCTGGCGAACTGTCGCGACAACAATGTTGTTGGCGATTTCTAACTGTGGCTGTAATGCTGTTTGACTGATTTGAGTCTCCGTCCGGGGAAGTTCCCCCGGACGGAGATTTTCCTTTAACAACTCAGGTTTGTCATGCTGCGACCGATTCGCATGCACGCGACGGCTGCAATCATCTTGGGGCCGCTGCTTCTCCTTGGATTGATGATTGGGCTTTTCGTCGGTTGTAGCCAACCTGTGGCAATTGAACCGATCAAAAAGAGCGAGGACATTCCACCCGTCGCGCCCCGTAAATTCAATTTTACGCCGCGCCCAGCCTTGCCAGACGCAGAGACTGCGCGCGTCCGGGATTTGAGATTTCCCCAATTTGCCGATGTCGCTGAGATCAGTGGAATTCACCACGTGTACGACAACGGAGCTAGTCCGAAGGCCCTGATGGTCGAATCAACTGGCGGTGGCTGCGGCTGGTTGGATTATGACCGCGATGAACAGCTCGATCTCTTTCTGACGCAGGGTGGGCAGCCCGATGCACCCACTCATGCACCCCGTCCTCCGGATTCGCTTTATCGTCAGCGGGATTCCGGTCAATTTCTCGACGTCGCGCTGCTGGCGGGGGTCGGCGATCGAGGCTACGGTCAAGGGGTTGCGATTGGGGATTTCGATAACGATGGTTTCGATGATTTATTTGTCGCCAATGTGGGACGCTCGTCACTGTATCGGAATCGAGGTGATGGGACCTTTGAACTGGCAAGCGGAACGTTGGAAGGGAAGCGGGATGTCTGGTCGTCCAGTGCTGCCTGGGGAGACATTGATCGGGATGGTGACCTGGATCTTTACGTCTGCAACTACGCCATTTATGACCCCTATCATCCGGTTTCGTGTCGCGACAAGAACGGCGTCGACTCGATCTGCCACCCACGGAATGTCGATCCAGAGCCGGATGAGTTCTTTATGAATCTCGGCGATGGCCGCTTTGTGGAATGCTCGCGACGCATGGGATTATACGGTCCGGGAAATAAAGGGCTGGGTGTCGTCATTGCCGATTTGAATGATGACGACTGGCCCGATATCTATGTCGCGAACGATACCACGGCCAATTTCCTGTTTATCAATGAAAAGGGAGCGCGATTCAAAGAGTCTTCGTTGGAAATTGGCGGGGCGTTCAGTGCCACAGGTGAACCGCAAGCCAGCATGGGGGTTGCTTTTGGTGACTATGATGGGAATGGCTTGCCAGATCTCTGCCTGACACATTTTACCGGCGAATCGAATACTCTGTATCAGAATCTGGGGCCACAGGGGTTGCAGGACGTGAGTGCCGTCACGGGTCTGCGTGAACTCACGCTTCCCAAACTCGCCTTTGGGACCGTGATGAGTGACTTTAATTACGATCATCACATGGATCTCTTTTTTGCCAACGGCCATATCGATCCGCGATTTTCGGATACGGAAGGTTATGAAATGGCCTCGCAACTGCTCTCGTTTGATGGTCAGCGTTGGCGTGACGGTTCAGCCGTTGCGGGTCCGTTTTTTCAGCAGCTGGGTGTCGCGCGAGGGGTCGCTACCGCCGATTACGACCGTGATGGGGATCTGGACCTGATCGTGGTTCGGCAAAACTCGCCCGCTGCGTTGCTTCGCAACGATTCCCAACTCGGGCATGGTTTGCGGGTGGCCGTCGTTGGGCGTACCAGCAATCGCAGCGGGTTCAACGTCAAGGTGAATGTGACTTGTGGTGATGAGCAGCTCAGGGGAGAATTCGCCGGAGGGACCAGCTTTGCCGCCGCCCACGAACGTCTGCTTTGTTTTGGCTTGGGCGAAATGGATGCCCGCTGTTTGATTGAAGTTCATTGGCCATCGGGAGTGGTTGACAAGATTTCGATTGATCACCCTGACCGTCTGGTCACCGTCGTTGAAGGACTGGGGCAACTCGGTCACCAACGGGTGGCGGAGTAATCCTGATGCGAGCTCGCTTAAATTTTTCGTTTTACCTGGCACAGATCGAGTTGATTGCGCTCACCGCTTCGGTCGTGATCTTTTCGCTCAGCGGATGCGGACCGGCGATCAATCCGGTTGGGAAAGCGGGTCAAGAAAAACGTACGACAAACGCTTCAGCGTCAGTGAATTCCTCGATTGAGGATCATCGACCGCGCGGCAAAAGTTATGTGGGGAGTGAAGCCTGTCGCCAATGTCACACCGAAGCGTTTGAATCTTTCCATCATCACCCGATGTCGATGTCGCTGGAAGAACCTCGATTGGCCTCCCAGATTGAGGACTTCCAGAATACCGAGTTTTCCACTGGGAACGGCGTCTCGTATTATGTAGAACAAACTCCCGAAGGTCTCATTCACCACGAGAAGCGGGTCGATGCGGCGGGGGATCTGATTTATGATCAAGGGGTGCCGGTGGCGTTTTCGGTCGGATCGGGGCGACGTGGCCGCTCGTATCTCGTCAATCAATCGGGGCGACTCTCTGCTTCACCCATCAGCTGGTTCACGTGGGATCAGAAGTGGGACTTATCACCCGGATATGTCCCGGATGCGCATGCCCGATTTGATCGTCGCGTCTCGGATGGCTGCGTTTCCTGTCATGCAGGGCGGACCGAAACCCACGGCCAGGACCTGAACCGATTTGCCGAGCACCCGTTTCCAGAACGCTCGATCGGTTGCGAACGTTGCCATGGTCCGGGGGGTGAGCACGTCGCTTATCGAATGGATTCACTGAGTTCCGATGCGGCAATGGATCCTGTTTTTAATCCCGCTCGCGTCAACGATGCCCGACGGGATGCCGTCTGTAATCAATGTCACCTGCAGGGGCGTCGCCGCGTGGTGCTTTCCGGGCGCACCGAATTTGATTTTCAGGCAGGAATGACGTTAAGCGAAAACTGGATTGTGTTTCTCAAAACGGCATCAATCCAGACGGGTGAGGCAGCTGCGGCGGTGAGTCAGGTTGAGCAAATGTATTCGAGTCGATGCTATCTAGCAGCGGGCCAGCAACTCGGCTGCATCACCTGCCACAGTGGCCATGAACTTCCCGTCGAGACCGCAGCGACTTCGTTTTATCGGGAGAAATGCCTCAGTTGCCATGCCTCAGGAAAGACGGAGTGCTCGGAACCACTGGAAAAACGAAAAGTGGTCAACGCCGACGACTCGTGCATTGTGTGTCACATGCCCCGATTTCCTGCTTCGGATGTGCATGCCACACAGACGGACCATCGCGTGTTGCGTCGCCCAAAAAATCCGGACACAGGACCAAAAAAACGCGAACGTTTGCGTGATGCCAAGCCCGTGATTTTTGAAGAACCGGGTGTTCGGCTTTCTAAATCCGAACGGGATCGGGCTCGAGGGATCTTTATCGGCGAACAGGCGTCAGCGGGAGGAACCACCGAGCAGGGACGCCAGGCGATTGAATTGCTGATTGCGGCGATCAAAGAATTTCCCCGCGATGTCGAGAGTCGATTCATTTTGGGAAAGGCGCTCGAAGCTGCTGGTCAACCGGAGCTGGCGAACCGGGCCTGGCAACAAGTATTGGAACTACAGCCCACTCATGAAGAGGGACTCGAAGCCTTGGCGATCTTGTCGCATCAAAATGGCGATATCAAAGGTGCCCGCGATTATTACTCGCAGCTGATTGAAGTGAATCCCCCGCGTTCGAACTATTATGGTCGGCTGGCGCATGTCCTCGGCCAGCTTGATGAAATTCCTCGCGGCATCGAAATTGCCGAAAAATGTTTGACGCTGAATCCGTCGCTCGTTCAAGCCCACGCCTGGCTGGTCGAGGCTTATCGTCGTGTCGGGAATGAAGCCGAAGCCGCTCGTCACGAGGCGATTCTGAAACGATTTCAGAGTACAAAAAATCGTACCGAGCCTGATGCACCCAAACCGGAATAGCCGAGAACGCAAAGACGCCGAGCCGGAAGAGTTGAGAACGCAAAGACGCTAAGACGCAGAGGCGCGAAGAAGATAAGGAGGAGACGGGGGAGAAAATGCAAAATCGGATCGGCAGTGATTGGAATCCCATATTGTGTTGAGGCGACTCACGTCGAATTCATGACAGTTGAATTTTCATTTGTCCGGATTTTAAAACGGGGAATTGAACAAAAGCTAACGAAGCTAACGAAGGAGAAGTCTGGCGTTAAAGAGAGATCTGATGGGAATCTGCACCATGGGCAAGGTAAGACTTCGGTCCCTGATCCCGCTACCTTGATGGCCACGACGATTGGAGACGGCCATGACGATTGGACTGCCCGGCCTCGACCGGCTTCGTGGTCCCCTGCTCACAGAAGCGTCCAGGCAAATTCAGGAAATCCTGCCGTCGATACGTGAATCACACCCTTCTTAAAAAGCGAAGATCGTGATCCACGAGTCAGTCAAGCAGGTCGCGAAGCGATTCCAAGATTCTGAAAACGGAAAACGGAAAACGGAATTTTCATTCCTCGTAGACTGGGCGATGACGGTAGGGGGTTTCCAGAATCAGGACGCACATTGCGGTCAGATACAGTCGTCCCGCTTTGTCGGCGTATTCTTCTCCGGCCCCTTCTGGTCGGGGACTCCACGAGCCCCGTACATCCTGTCCCGCTTTGACATTTCCCGAGGCGACCTGGTTCCGCACGACGGCGTCTCGAACGGCCTGATTCCATTGTTTCCAGTCATCGCCACCCATGTTGTGCATCACCTGTGTGATATAGTACCACTCGAAGACGTTGCGATGGCCAGCGGACCATTGCGGTCGGTTTCGCTCGTCCATCAGGAATCTGATCCCGTCCAACATCGGCGGGTGAGTTTTCGGCCAGCCCAGCCACTGTCGGCAAAGGAGGCCAATCGCCGTTCGTGCCGGGGTGACACGCGATTCGGGTTCATTCGGTTCATATTTGTATCGTGATCCCCCCTGGGCCTGAACCTGATCCAGAAATCTGGCTGACCGCTGAAATTCTTCCAGCGGAATTTCGATGCCGGCGATGCGGGCCGAGTGCAAGGCCATCAATGCCCAGGCCGTGACCGAGATGTCGCCGAGCATGACTCGTTGCGTGAGGGGTCGGTATTTCCAGCCCCCCAGGTCCGGGTGTTGCGACCCAATCAGATACTTGATGGCGAGTTCTGCGGTCGGACGCAGTTTCTCATCGCGCGTCATCGCCAGGGATTCACACAGGACGATGGTGGCCATCGAGTGGGCATAGAAGGCGGCGTTCCGGCCTTCTTCCTGTCGCTGGTCATGCAAATCGCCGGTTGTGGGGTCTTGAATTTTCTGCAGCCAGTCGAGCCCCTTACTGACGACCTGCTGGTGCTCGCCCGTCTGATGTGTGTCACCATGGCCCAGAAACGCGAGCAACGCGAGTGCCGTGGCGCCGGTATCGGTTTTCATGTACGAGCGTCCGGCATCGGGATAGCCCTGATGGAGTTCCCAATGTCCATCGCTGGTCTGTTGTCGCGCCAGCCAGGTTAGGCCTGCCGTGATGGCTCGTTCGGCATCGGGCGACCCTCCCAGTTTTTCCAGGGTGGTCAGACGTGCCCGCGGATTGCGTCCGGTGAGTGCCTCGGTCACATTGACCGGCGCAATCCCGATCGGTGCGGTTGTCGTTTCTTCACCCGTAGGATTGACAGGGGGTGGGA
>CAMBQP010000096.1 GCA_945869955.1 Schlesneria paludicola DSM 18645 | reverse complement strand
GCGCAAGGCGAATGGCGCGAAGTTCGGCCATTCATGGGTTTTCCAGGAGGCAAGACCAAGACCATTGCGGTCGATCTGTCCGATCTCTTTTCCGGTGACGATCATCGGCTACGAATTGTTTCGACGATGGAACTCTATTGGGATTCCGTCTTTTTCACCGTGGATGATGCCCCCGTCGAAGTCCGTGAAACGGAATTAACCCTGATGCGGGCCGAGCTGGTTGATCGTGGCGGGGTGTCATTCCATTCCTGGCCAACTCACGGTAACGGCCCCGATCAGTTTGATTATCAGCATCTGGTTCCCGGTGAGCAGTGGCCGGCGATGTCAGGTCATTTCACTCGACTGGGTGATGTGCTTCCGCTATTGAAATCACGCGATGATCAACTGGTTGTCACCGGATCGGGTGATGAAATCCGCCTCGGATTTGCCGCACCACAAGCTCCCCTCCCGCCAGGCTGGGTTCGTGATTTCGTGCTCTACACTGTTGGCTGGGACAAGGATGCGGACCTGAATACGGTTTACGGTGACACGGTCGAACCCCTCCCTTTCGAGGGGATGACGGTCTACGCCCATCGGGACGGGGAGTTGCGGCCGTTGGATCCGGCTTACCAGGCATACCTGCGGGAATACCAGACCCGTCAACGGAATCCCAATCCGTACTGGAAAAGTCTCCAGCAGTGGAAACGGGGTCAGAAGTAATCGTTCTACTTTTGCGGAACTCGCTCACGAACGAAATCACCCAGGTTTTTCACATCACCTGCATCCGGTGACTTGCCATGGATGACATCGCGAACGATCGGAACAATCCGGTCATAGGCGGGCTGGGCCACAGGCTTAATGCGGGCCAATAATCCACCGGCCCCTTTTCTCTCCGCATCCTGATCTTTGTCTTTGCCATCCTTATCTTTGGATCCATCCGCCTTAAAAGCCAGATAAACATCCCAGACACAACTCTTCCAGACCTGATCATTCGGCTTGGCTTGTGCTGCAGTGGAAAGTTGCAAGGCAAAGTCCGCAACGGTGTTGACGACATCTTCGGGCTTCACTGCTGCAGGGATCGGAACTCGGCCAATCGCAAAACAGGCCTTGGACCGAACCGTCCAGGGTCGTTCACGGTCATTGATCACGGCGAGTAACTGATCAATCACAAACGGTTTATTGTTCCCCGCATCGACCGCCACGGTCATGTGCCTGAGTGCCTCGATCAACCGGAGCTGATACCACCAATGTGTGTTCGGCTTTTGCAGTTCGTCAACCAATGCGTGGGCGATGATGGTTCGCTGCGCCACCGGCGGCGAAGCATATTTGAGAATCCGAGTTAAACCTTGGGTCGCCGCGATCTTGATTGCAGAGGGCTGTCCCAAAACGGGATCTTCTTGGATCTCTTTGCTCTGAATCACCTGCAACAACAGTGCATGGCTGGGTGCGTAGTCCAATTCACTGAGGATCAGTACCGCATGGAGTCGTACGTAAAAGTTGTTGACCAGCAACTGCGGCATCTGTTTGACGAGTTCCTGATTGACAAATTGAACCATCGACGCGACATCCGCTGGCTTGATCCCAGGGTTACCGATCCCTGTTGTGATATCTCGTATCAAGGCCTTATGGAGATCTGGCAGTTCTTTCCGCTTTTCTTTCAGGGTCATTTCAGCGAGTCGATACCGAACGCCCGTTTCGATGACCTGTTTGCCGGTGGAACTCAAATCGCAATCACGCAGAGTTTTGGTAAACTTGCTGACCACCTCTTTCTTCAGCTTCGCCAATTCGTCCGTGGTGGCGAGAGGCTGATCAAGATCCATGATCGCCAATGGTTCCGGGGCAGGCTGAAACCCCGGAGGCAATTTATCGGGATCTGGTTGCTCAAATTTTTCCAAAGCCGCTTTGGGCACGGTCTTGCCGGCGGGCTTGGTAACCGGTTTGGTCTTGCTTGACGGTTGAGCCTGTGCCGGAGCGTAACCAGCACACGAAATGAGCCAACAGACGATGGCAACGCGAAACGCGTTTCTCGCCTTGTGCACACTGATTGGAAATTCTGCCCGATCGACGTACTTCACGGGTCCATCCTTCTTGTCAGAATGGTGTCGTGTTGATGGATGGCAAAGTCGGTTCATGAGGGTCTCAGCACCGAGCCCGAATTCAAATTATTGCGACAAATTAACCACATTGGATCGGTTTTACCACTCGATCGCGATTTCAGATCCTGAGAAAAGCCTCTTGACGGGGACTGTCATCAGAAAATCGTCATCTCTACAAAACAAAATTGGACATTGGAACAGCAATCCTTCGCCCTGCACGACAAAGTCGTTGGTTCCCTCGTTAAACCGAAGTCAAAAACAATTGCGGGAAAATAGAAATTGATCGAATCACGAAAGTTCCACGAATATGTGGTGGCTGAATGGATACAGGCTAGAGGAAAAACCACCCCTCGCATACCCTAACACTGTAAGGCTTGATGAGTCAAGAAGATACTGAATGCCACCTGAAACGACTCACGGTTTGTTCTGCTTACGCCGGAATTGCCCGAATAATCCGCAAGTTTGGTAAGATCGCGAGCGGAAGAGCCCCTGTCAATTGACGCAAATCCTCTGGGGATCACGATGAGACTGGCTGATCGGCCCCCGCCATGGCAGCAGATCAGATCGTTTCACCAGTTCAAGAGGTGTCGACCAGGAACGTCACCTGGTGGGCCATCAAACAGAAATTTTTCTGTTGTCTGCTAGAAATCTGTCGAGGTTACCGTGACATCCTTTGCTCCGTTCGCTGACTCCCCGTTACCGCGTGCGGCCTATTTTCATGTTCCGTTTTGTGCTCATCGCTGCGGCTATTGCGACTTCACGCTGGTGTCGGGGCGAGATGACCTCGTCGGTGACTACCTGCGAGCCATCGAACGCGAAATGGCAAACGCAAAAATCCCACCAGGAACTTCCCTGGAAACACTCTTCCTGGGTGGGGGGACCCCGACGCATCCTCAACCGAGCGAAATGAGGATGTTGTTTCAACGGATTCGCCAGCAGTTTCAGTGCTCACCGACCGCCGAATTCAGCGTGGAAGCCAATCCATTGGACCTGACCGACGAGAAAATCACCCTGCTGGCGGAAGCGGGAGTCAATCGGATTAGCCTGGGTGTGCAATCCTTTTCGGCCCACGCTCTGAAGCTGTTAGAACGAAATCATCGGCCTGATGACATTGCCGCCGTGATGAAGCGATTGCGATCCAGGTTCCAGAATGTGTCACTTGACCTGATCTTTGGTGTTCCCGGACAAACCCTTGCCGATTGGGAAGAAACGCTCAAACGAGCCATCGACCTTGAGCCGGAACATCTCTCGACATACGGACTCACCTTTGAAAAAGGGACCGCGTTTTGGACGCGGCGTGAACGAGGGGAATTCTGTGGAGTCGAGGAAGAGGCTGAACGAGACCAGTATGAACTGGCGATGGAACTGCTGCCCGCTGCAGGATATCCGCAATACGAAATTTCGAACTTTGCAAAACCCGGATACGAATGCCGCCATAACCATGTTTATTGGAACGGGGACGAATACTGGGCCTTCGGACCAGGTGCTGCGCGCTACTTGAATGGGCGACGTGAAACCAATCTCCGCAGCGTCCTCGGGTGGCTGGCACGGCTGGAAAGAAACGAATCCCCTGTTGCTGATTCGGAAGAGCTTGAGCCAGATCATCGAGCCCGAGAACGAATCTATCTGGGGCTGCGGCGAACCTCAGGAGTCTCACGTCAGCAGTTCCGTGAGCAGACCGGAATGGAGCTGGACGCGATTTGCGGGCCGGCAATCCAGGAACAAACACGACGAGGTCTGCTCGAAGACGACGGTTCCCGGATCACGTTGACCCGGGAAGGTCGCTTCGTTGCGGATCGCGTCGTGATGGAATTCCTATAAATCGTTCACCAGAGATCAACCGCCGCAGTCCGGGGTGACATTGACTCACTCAAGTGAATGCGACAGTCCTGTCTGGTCAGTTATGGCTGGGCTCAAGAGCAAAGCTCAGGCCGGGTACATCATCAGGTGAGCCTGGTGGCTTAAACCCGAATTGCTTTTTCTCGTCGTCAAACGTGATCTTACCCGCTAAAGGCGGGCCATCCTGTTGACTCAAAATCAAGACCTCGTCCTGATATCCCGCCTGTCCCTGAATGGTCTGTGTACGACCATCTTGCGTGACGCCCCACGAAAACTCGCCCGTAGAACTCAAAACCAGCGTGATTTTGACCTTGGGATCTGGATTGGCAATCCAAGTTCCCACCATCTTGGCGGGTGGAGGTAAGGGTGCTGTTTGTGGCTTTTCGGGTTGCGGCTTTTCTGTAGTGGCCGCTGGCGCTGCCGGATCGATTGGCGTTGCCGATGGCTGAGGCGGATTGCTCTCGGCGGTCATCGCCTTTTGAATCTGTTTTTGCTCTTCCGAAGGGTCAAGCGTTTTGGCAAGCTGTGCCGACAACGCATCAGCGGGCTGCAGTTTTGACACAACACCAAATTGCCTGGCTGCCGCCTCTTTTGCCCCTTGGGCCAGGTACAGATAAGCCAACTGGAATTGAGCCGGTGCCGAGTCGGGTTTTAGCTTGACATAGCTTTCCAGCTCGCGCAATTGACCGGTATACACGTCGATTCCCGAATAGAGATTGATGAGCGTTGCCCAGTCCCAGGTGGGGCCAGCTGAAAGCACGGCATAGTTGACTGCGGCTGCTTCGTCATATCGCTTCAGAGCAAACAGGCATAAGGCGCGGAATTCGTGCAGCACGGGATCGCTCGGTAGTTGACTCAACGATTGATCCGCAAGACTTAATGCCCGTCCATAGTCATTCTGTTTGAAGCTCGCTCGGGCCGATTCAAACACCTTTTGTGCCGACTCGGCCGCCGTTGGTTCAGGAGGTGTTGACGAGGTATTGATCGGTTTCGAGTAATCATAGGCGACGACCTGTTCGGTCACGGGTGCTTGCGAGGTCCCGTCCACCGCAATCACTACGGGCTGTGACTGTTGTATATACACGGTTTGGGTGGCAGGTGTGATGTACGGATTGGCATAGTTCGAATACATCCAACTGGACGAGACCGAACTGAGGCCCCAACTTCCATAAACGGGTGCTGCCCAGGCTGAGGGGTAATATCCGTAGCTGTTATAAGCATAGCGAGGATTATAGAGTGCGTTCACTCCCCACGAGGCGACTAAGCCTGTTCCCACACCAGCCCAGAAATTTCCACTGCTACCACCGTGATACCAGTTTCCATAATTGGCACCACTCCAGCCTGGCCCGTAATAATTGTGATTCACAACATTTCCGCCGCCGCCGTACCAGCCGCCGCCATGGCCCCAGTTGTTGTTTCCGCCCCAGTTTCCGTTGCCATTCCCGCCCCAGTTGCCACCTGGGCGATTTCCCCAGTTGTTGTTGTTATTCCAATTATTATTACCCCAGTTACCATTGGGGCGATTGCCGTTATTAAATCCACCACCCCCTACGTTGATGTTGGGGCGGTTGGAGTTGATGTTGGTGTTGTTATTATTATTGATGATGACGTTGTTGTTATTACCACTTCCAATCGGCCGATTCCCAATCTGGCCGGGCAGATTCCCCGCACCACCGGAACCCCAGTTGGGTCGGTTTCCAAGTCCATTTCCGTTTCCTCCGATTGGCCGATTCCCAATTTGACCCGGAAGATTTCCAGCACCACCCTGACCTGGTCGATTCAAACCCGTCCCACCTGCACCAGGAAAATTCCCGCCGCCGCCGCCCAATCCCGGGCGGTTTGGAATTTGACCGGGCAATGTTCCTGCTCCACCGAATCCGGGGCGGTTAATTCCACCACCACCCAGTCCGGGCCTATTCCCAATTTGACCGGGGAGTGTTGTGGGACCGCCAGCTCCGGGGTTGGGTCGATTCATCCCAATTTGCCCACCCCCCGGTCGATTGCCGATTTGACCGGGCAGGGTCGTGGCTCCACCCGCTCCTGGGCGATTAAGCCCACCCGGGCCGATTTGACCGGGAAGGGTATTCACGCCCCCAAAACCAGGGCTGGGTCGATTCTGAATTTGTCCGGGAAGAGTGCTCGGACCGCCGGGACGAATACCGCTGGCGATTCCCCCCGATGGTCGGTTGATTTGACCCGCACCCCCACCAATCTGACCTGGAAAGGTAGTGGGGCGATTCATCCCACCACCTGGAAGTCCCCCGGGAATTCCTCCTGGTGCCGGACGTGTCATCGCGCCAGGATTCGGGCGATTTGCCATTCCCGCATTCGGCCGTCCATTATTCGGCATCGATGGTCGCGCCATCCCCGCAGGGGCTGATGGCATTGAGGGGCGCACCGCACCGCCAAAATTGCCACCCCCAAAATTCCCGCCACCCGGATTCGCGGGGCGACTAGGCATTGCGGCAGGGCGCGACATTTGAGCCGGCGCGGGCCGGGCCATGCCACCGCCACTGGGCATCGCCGGACGTTGCATCGGGGCACCCCCGCCACCACCCGCAGGTCGTGCCATACCCCCGCCACCTCCCCCGCCAACTCGTCCTCGTTGGGCGAATGCCGGAGAAGTGATGCATGTCAGGCCGGCCGAAATCATCAGGAAAAGTGCGAATCGCTTAGTCATCTCGATGACACCCTGAAGCAAAAACTAATGGAGAAAGTCATGAAAACCAGATTGAATCCACCAAAACCAAACGGGAGTCAACCTGATTCATTAACGAGCCTGTAGCGGAATCCGTCCCCGCTTATGGTTGCGGTTTCACAGTGGGAGCGGCGGGAACCTTAACACCAACGGGGGCAGGGACCGCTGGTTTCACGAAAGGAGCCACTGGAACCACTGCACCACCGACCGCAGGAGCCTTGCGAACCATCATGATTTCATCTGTATCCGGAGCGACTTCGCCCCCAATGATTCGGTCGATCGAACTGGTCTTGATGGCGTCTTTGCCAACTACCGTCACGATTTGTGTTGCCGAGTTTGGTAATCCGTTCCGCAGGCTCCCCGCGGCCCGCAAGACCCACTGATCCTGAGATGCACGAGTCCACGTCGCTTCTCCACGCCCCCCTTCAGAATCAAATAACCAGGATTTGATCTGACCAGACTGAGAATCCCAGCAGAGGACCATCAAGCTGCTGAAACTGGTCTCTTCGCCAGCCGCGACCGTCGTGACGCGAGTCAGATAGGCTTGCTTCTCGCCCCATTTGACCGAGGAATGAATTTTCAGATCCCCCTTCTGATCAACCCAGTCACCGATCATCCACTCCAATTCCTTCAGTCGAGTTCCAGGATGAATGTCTTCGGCAGGTGCTGGCAGGTCACGAATTTCCGCGATCTTCCAGACATTGTCTTTCTTGGCAAACAGGGTCACAAAACGGTTGACGATCGTCGCTTCATTCGGAGCGGTCAGGGTCGACGCACCTTCGATTTGCGCCACATCGGGAGTAATGTAACGAATCGACTCGACCGAGGATTCCAGGGTGTAATTCGACGATGCGGCAAAACCGGTGGCGAACTGTGCACCAATTCCCGCTTTTCCACGAATCACTCCGCCATCGACATCAATCAAGTTGGCATCGTCAGTAAAAAAGTCAGACAAGTTTGCGGCGTTTCGACCATTATACGCTTTTACAAAGCCGGCAACGCGGTCCTTGATTGCCGCATCGGCAGTGGGAGCTTGAGCCATCGCCACGGATTGGGCGCTGATCAACAACGCAATCAGTGATAATCCGAATCCGGTCACTTTGCCAAATTTCATCGGTGCAATTCCTAAAATTGGGGGAAATCCGAGGTACGAGTTGGATGAACACGGAGGAATGGCCACCACCCAATGGGACCAAATTCCTTTGAAAATCAACAAGCACGACTTCACAATCGAGCCATCCATGGCACGTCCCCTACGGGGCAGACTGCTGGGTCGAATGCGGGAGTACACTCGATTTCATACAAAAAACGGCGCGAATCGGCAAGTGATCGGGGGGTATCGAGGAGAGCACTGCCGCTAAAGGAAACGGAACCGGCAAACGGAAGCGGGATGCATTGAAAGGGTTTTTGATCGGCTGTCCTTGCCCGTTTTGCGGTCAATCGCCATTTTCATTGCGGTTTGCGGGAACAAACCTGATATCGTAAGGTAACATGAATACGCAACGAACACTCAAGAACTGTAGAACCACGCGCTGTGGAAATGGTACTTGAACGAAACACCTCACGAGGCTTGCCATGTCCCTCTTTTCGCGACTCGTTTGCTTTCTCTTGCTCTGCAACTTTGGGCTGCTTGCTCAGGATGCTTCACCCACGCCGTCGCCCGGAAATGCCATCATCGACCGGCATCTCATCCGCGAAACCTCGGAACTGAGTCGCCGTTTCCTCGAAGGAGCCCAAACGCGTGAGGAATGGGAAGCGGCCCGGACCGACCTCCGGCAAAAATACTTGGATATGCTCGGGCTCTGGCCACTTCCCGAAAGAACCCCCCTCAAGCCAACCGTCACCGGAACCCTCGAACTCGATGCCGTTCACGTCGAAAAAATTCACTTTCAAAGTCGACCTGGTTTGTATGTCACCGGAAATCTGTACCGACCCGCGAATGTTCAAGGCAAATTACCCGCAGTCCTCTACGTCTGCGGTCACTCAGGCCGCGGTCGTGATGGGAACAAAACCGCCTTCCAGCACCATGGGATGTGGTTCGCAGCCAACGGGTATGTCTGCCTGATTATCGATACCCTGCAACTGGGAGAACTCGCCGGCACCCACCATGGAACCTACAACAAACAACGCTGGTGGTGGCAGTCAGCCGGTTACACCCCCGCAGGGGTCGAATGCTGGAACGGGGTTCGCGCGATTGACTATCTGGTCTCCAGGCCCGATGTCGATCCGGACAAACTGGCGGTTACAGGAATGAGTGGTGGTGGCGCTGCCACGTTCTGGATTGCGGCCGCCGACGAACGAGTCAAAGTCTGTGTCCCTGTCAGTGGAATGAGTGACCTGCAAAGCTACGTGGATGACAAGGTCTGCAACGGCCATTGCGATTGTATGTTCCTCTATAACACGTATCGCTGGGAATGGACCACGATCGCCGCTTTGATCGCCCCCCGACCTATGTTGTTCGAAAACTCGGGATATGACCCGATCTTCCCCATGCCCGCCAACGAACGAATTCGAGAACGCCTCGCCCAACTTTACCGCTGGTACGAAAAGAAACCCGGAGACTTATTCGACATCGGTATCACCCCCGGCGGGCATGCCGACAACGTCGAACTGAGACTCATGGCCTATCGCTGGATGAACCGACACTTAAAGGGGGACAACCGCGAAGTCCATGAGCCCGTACAAGCCGTGATTGACGGCCAGCGACTACGAGTCTTTCCGGAAGATCAGGATCTTCCCGCCGAGAGCCTGAATGCCAGCATTGACGAAACGTTTGTCTCCCTCGGAAAACCGGTGCCACCTCGTACACATGCCGAATATCTCACTTGGTCAAAAACGCTGACCGAACGCCTGGAGGCAACAGTGTTCCGGGAATGGCCTGATCAGGTCGCTGCCGCCGTGATTCGCGACCAGCGTCCCGATGGTCAACTGGTCCTCGGCACCGATGACGAAATCCTGGTCCTGGCCCGCCGCCACGAGGCTCCGCAAAAACTTCCCCGTTCTCCCGAGCAGCGCGAACGTTTATGGCTGGTGATTTTAAATCCCGATGAACCCGAGGCAACGCTCCCCGCCTGGGTCAGCAAGACTGCACTGGCTGGTCAATCGACGGTGACCATCAGTCCCCGTGGCTGCGGCACATCACTCGCCTGGACCCAGGCCAATCCCCCAAACTATGTCGAGCGGGCTCATGCACTCGTCGGTCGGACGGTTGATGCCGGACGGGTGTATGACATTCAGTCGGTCGCCCGTTGGTTGCACGAAGCGGAAGGAAACGAACTGACAATCGGCGTGGCGGGGCGTGGTGCCGCTGGTGTGCTCGGTGCTTATGCCGCGTTGTTCGAGTCCAGTATCAGCGAGGTGCTGCTCGTCGAACCCCCGACATCGCATCGCGAGGGCCCGACGCTCTTAAACGTTCTGCGAGTGCTCGATATCCCCGACACCCTCGGACTGCTCGCTCCCCGGCATGTCACGCTCTTCAACGCCGACGAGGCCGCATTCCGGCGGACAGAACAAATCTTTCAAGGGGCAGGCTATGAATCACGGCTGACACGAAGATCCTCGCCCCGGTAATGTTCGCATTGATCGCGATCTCGGCCATGCGGACTTGGCATGGACCGTCCCGTGAAGGGGTCCGTTGCAGAGAGAAAACCAGGATTCCCCTGCCGGACCACGAATAACACGAATAACACGAATGAAGAGAGAATGAAGAGGACACCGAACGCTGTCGGTGTCCCCGTTCTCTCGATGAACTCGTGGCGGAGCCTAACCGTCTGTTGCAAAACGTGAAAAACGGGGACTGGGTGCGACCGAAATCAATCATTCACTTGAATGATACGCAGTACGAGGTCCCTGTCCCCTTCTTTCAACACACGGCTAAGGCTTGAGGTCACCGGCCACTGCGTTGACCAGTTTTGCGGCATCCAGATGCTGCTGCAATGCCTGCTTGATGTCACGGGGTGTTAATCCCTTCACTTTGGCTTCGAGTTTTGCCTGGTAATCCAGCGTTCTTCCCGCAAATAATCCATTCGCGAGAATCGCCGCCAGCTTCCCGTCGTCCCCCCGATCCGCCTCGCTCCCCTTGATCCAGCCCTGCTGTGCATCGGATAACTCGTCAGAAGAAACTCCGTCTTTAACCAATCGTTCGATCTCTTCACGAGCCAGCGCCACGACTTTTTCGGCGTTCTCGGGATTGCAGATGGCCATCATCGAAAACGTGGCCCGCTGGTCCAAAGGACTGGCCCGGAATGAAGACATGACCCCATACGACAACCCTTCTTTCTCGCGGATCCGACTCATCAGTCGTGAGGCAAAGCCGCTTCCCCCTAAGACTTCGTTTCCAATCACCAAGGCGGGATAATCCGGGTGATCGTCCCGTAGAGCCAATAGCAAACCCGCAAAATACATGGCGTTGGCTTTGTCGGGGGTATTGATCCGGATCATCTCGGGTTTCGGGGGTTGATCGGCCGTTCGGGAAATCCGTTCGTACGGCATTTTGGTTTTCCAGCCGCCCAGTGCGGTGGTCAAGGCCTTCTGGGTGGCGTCAGCGTCAAAGTCGCCGACGATCACCAGTTCCCCCGCTTGAGCGGAAAGAAAATCGGCATAGATCTTTTTCACGCTGGCCAACTCGACCCCTTGCAACTGTTTCAATTCCTCGACCAGGCTTGGCTGATGACGCACATCTCCGACCGGATAAGGATTCATCTTTTGCGAGATGATCCGTGGAGCCAGTGCTTGGGGCTCTGAGGTTTGTTCCTGCAATTCAGAGACGCGGCGTTGCTGCAGGATTTCGAGTTCCGACACCGGGAAGACCGGTTCTCGCAGCACCTGCCGCAACACATCGATCACAGCAGTCAGATTCTCTCGTTTCGACTGAATCACGAACGTGGCCTCGCCGGCCCCGCCGCTGGCTGCCAGCGTGCTTTGCAGTTCGTCCAGTTGATCGGCGAGCTGCTCGCTGGTCAGTTCTCGTGTCCCCCGTGTCATCAACGTCGGCATAAACTCGCACGCCTGGGTCTGACCGAATAACGATTTCGCTGTTCCGTACCGCAATCGCAACTGCAACGAGACGGTTCCTCCCCGATTCTTTTTCGGGAGCATTGCGACCTTCACCCCTTCGATCGTGGTCCGTTTGACGCGGGATTCAATTGCTGCGGGCGAGACATCAAAGACTTCACCGACCGAGTACTCGGGCCGGCCGGTATAATCTTTAACCAGCTTGGCGACATCGGGTGCGGCCGCGACGGGGGTTCGCTGTGGCTGCTGCGTGGGGAGATACACCCCGACCGTGCGGTTGGTCGCTTGGAGATACTTTTTGGCAACCGCATTCACATCGTCGACTGAAACGTTTTCGAGACGGTCACGATTGAGAAAGAATAATCGCCAATCTCCTGCTGCCGCCGAATCGGAAAGCTCGACCAGCAGTTTCGGGGTATCGGCGAGAACCTGATCGAGATATTTCCGAAACTGCTGTTTGGCTCGAACCAGTTCTGTCTCGGTAATCCCTTTTGTGACGACCTCTTCAATGGTATCCAGCATCCCCTCGACGACTCCGTTTGGTTCATTCCCTGCGGCGACTTCGGCGGTGATGAAGATCGCCCCCGGATCGTGCCAGGCATAAGCCATTCCTTGTACCTTGGCCGCACGACGTCGTTCCACCAGCGACTTGTACAATCGCCCCGTCTTGTCGGCGGTCAGGATCGCTTCCAGAATGGCCACGGCAGGAAACTCTTGATCCGCAGAAGCGGGAATGTGGTAGGCAACACCGGCGACAGCCACGCTGCCGACGCGCCGCAATGTGATGACTCGTTCTCCGTCCTGAGCGGGCTCTTCGGTGTAGGTGGAAGGAATCGGTTCCTCGGGCCGAGCAATCGGACCAAAGTGTTTTTGAACCATCGCCAGGGTTTTGGCTTCGTCCAGGCGACCGCCGATAAACAGAATCACGTTATCGGGTCGATAAAACTTTTTATAAAAGGCGCGCAGATTATCGACGGGAACTCGTTCAATGTCGGCACGATTGCCGATGGTCGATTTGCCGTAATTATGCCATTCGTAAGCGGCAGCCATCATTCGTTGTTCGAGCACCGCTTTGGGGTTGTTTTCTCCCATCTCAAATTCATTTCGCACCACGGTCATTTCGCTGGCGAGTTCTTCTCCCTTGATGGGACAATTCACCAGGCGATCGGCTTCGTACCCGATCGCCCATTCCAGATTGTCGTCCCCTGCGGGCATTGTCTCGTAGTAATTGGTCCGATCGACCCAGGTTGTGCCGTTGTAGTCGGCGCCACGCGACTGCAAGTCCTGATCAGGGCGGGGATGTCCGGCGGTCGGCTTGAACAGCATGTGTTCCAGCAAGTGTGCCATTCCCGCTTCGCCGTATCCCTCGTGCCGCGAACCAACGAGCACAGTCATATTGACGGTGATCTTGTCTTTCGACGGTTCAGGGAAAAGCACCACTTTCAGCCCGTTATCGAGCTGGTATTCGGTAAGTCCCTCGACCGAACCGATTTTTCGGGGCTCGGCCGCTTGCGTGGTCTGGATCGCCAAACCCAGCATCGTCAGACCGACGATCATCCATTGCCTCGACATGAATCAAACTCCTTTTTTCAATCAATTCCGATAGACCAAGCGCGTTACAGGGCCATCAAGGCTACACGCAGACGGCGAATTCCTCTAGTGATAGCCACCGCCAGTGGCCACCGCCAGTGGCCACAGCCAGTGCTCGCCGTCACCCAAGTTATGGTTTCCCAAACTGCTTACGGATCAGGGGTGTCAGAAACTTTGCCGTTTCGTCACCGATCACATGGTATCCCGCCAGATTCGGATGCCGATCACCGAACCAGCCGGGAAGATGCCCGAAATGAGCGTCCAGTCGATTATCCATGACTTCGACCGTTCCCGGTTGCCCTGGGGCGAGAAACGGCGTGACGAATTCTCGTCGATTTTCGGGAATTTTCTCCAGTGGATAACGACGATAATTGAGCATATCCGGGCCTCGTTTGAGCTCCTCAGCGTACCGGGAATAAATATCAAATAACGTCAGCCCTTCTTCTTCGGCAACCTGTCGATTCAGTTGATTTAATCGGGTCGAGGTCGCTTCGTCGCCGTAGGGAATGACCGTCATCACGATGATCGTGGCCTGAGGATGATTGGTCTTCAGCCGACCGATGAGCTCGTGATAATCCTTGGGAAAATTCTCGGCCAGATTTTCTCGATAGGCATTGTCGTTCAAGCCATATCGAATCAGGACATAGTCGAGGCCCGGCAGTTTCGAGGCTTCTTTTTCGTAACGGCCGGAATCAAGCAGCCGCCGGACATACTCGCCGCTCAGCCCCAGATTGATCACGTTCGTAGGGGGCAGGTCTTTTTCCGCGGCGAGTAATTCGCGGATCACATCTTCCAGGTGGGGCCCCTTGGGGAGATGTCGCCGGGGAACACTCCCTTCCGTGGTGCTGTCACCCAAGAGCAGGATTTGCACCTTGCCATCATGCTCGGCCCGCACTGGTGTCATCGGGATGTTGGCGACCAGCAAAGCGGTGAAGAACAACACGAACGATCGAGCTGTCATCGAAATGCCTTTCGTAAGGAATCAAGGTTTCCGCTGCTTTGCAGGCTGATCAACCGAGGAGGCCAGAGGGAGCGGCAGCAGCGGGTCACAGAAGGTAAAACGTGTCAATCGGCAATCAGTAACAACAGGGTGCTCGTCCCGGCATTGACGAGTGCATGGGTGATCATGACAGGATAGATCGAGCCCCGCCATTCGCGGACCAGGGCAAAGACCATCGCCAGGCTCATGAGAATCGGGATGCCAAACAGTCCCTGCGGGTGAATGACGGCGAAGACAAAGCTGCTAAGAATCGCGGCGAATGCCACACCACAAATGTAGCCGAATTGGGTTTTTGCCTCACGCAGGTGTCGATACAGGGCACCCCGAAACATGATTTCTTCGGGGACGGCGGCGAAGACGGCGACAAACAGCAATTGCAGCCGCAGCGTCCAATTGCCACGCAGGATCGGCTCGACAATCGGATGAATGGGTGTTGCGGCGGCCTCGCCATTCCCCGCGAACTGACTCATGAAAGCCATCAAAAGCGCCGTGACAACCATCGCCAGTCCCAGCACGGGGAGGGCGCTGAGGTAGGCACCCACGCCGATGAACGGAATCGACCACGGTTGTTCTCCCAGTGTCAGCCCAAGATCCTGGCGAACATCACTCCAGCGCAGCCCACGAAACAGGGGCCAGGCGAGTGCTCCCAGACTGCCAATCTGGGGAATCAGGACCCAGACCAGTCCCCATTTTGGCAGCGGCAAGTACATCAAGGCCAGATTCAGGACCACGAATAACACCATCCAGGCGGCAAACGTTTCGGCATAGATGGCTCCGTCTCCTGATAGCGGTGGAATACCGCTTTTGAGTCGTCCCGAAGCGGCGAAAACCCACCAGAGGATCTGCAAGAGAAATCCGACAGCGGCAGCGACGGCAGCCAGTCCAAAGGTACCGACCATCACGAACAGAGTCCGCTGCGCATGGGCCAGCAACTGTTCGCGTTCGGCACGATCTGGGCTTCCTGGGGGTAAGTAAGCCAACTTTCCGACCCAGCCGAGTCGTTTGGCGAGCAGTGCTCGGCCCGTCGCGAGTTCCTCGTCCGACTGCGAATCACTCAAGGGAGTTTTCTCAATCAACCCCGCCTGGATCTGTTGAAGCAGGCCGAGAGCTTTTCGGTCGTCCTCTTGGTCAACGGTCAAGCGCCCGTCCTGAACTTGCTGCTCGAGGTCGCTCAGCGACGTGGCCGCCTCGCCCGGCCCCATCAGTTCACCGAGCAGCACCGCACCGATCAGCCGCTGGCGTAAGGATCCTTTGCCAAAAACCGGTGCGAGCTGGTTTTTCAGTTGTTCTTTTCCGTCGAACGAGACGGTCGAGGCACCGACGAGATACCGCGCCTGGATTTCGAGCAGGATGATCGAGGGGTCGACCGCTTCGAGTTTCTGTTTCAGCAATCCCGGAAACAGGATGACACCAATCGTCGCCAGAATGACTAGCCAGGCGAGCCAGACCGAGCCACGCGGTGGGGTGGGTCGATCGACTTGCATTGAATCGACTTGCATTGAATCGAGTGGTGATCCATTTGCAGCAGGAGAGTCAGCGGAAGGGGAGTCCATGGAGTTTCCGAAGTAGAGAATTCGATGACGCTGTAACGATTCAGTGGTTTCAGATGGTAACGAGCGACGCTCTGTATCGTCGAATACTACCGTTCGAATGTCCATGGAAGACGGCATTCGATTCGTGAGTCACATTCTTTTCAAAAATGCGAAGATGGTGAACCACGAATAAAACGAATCGCACGAATCGGACGAGACGAAATTGCAAGATTCTGAAAACGGAATTTTCGAAAAGGGGGACTGGCTCCGTCCGCGGTCCCTGTCCCCGTCTGTTCGCTCATCAATAACGCCACATTCCTCCCTTGCTCCTCACGACGGAGTGATTTTACAAACAAACGACCGTAGCGTGAGACCAAACATCCAAACGTTTGGAAAGAACTTTCAAAACTGTCGCCCCATGAGCCGGCGGAGAAATCAACGAGGTCAGGAATCGTTTCCGTCGTTCGACTGAAAACGTCGCGCGACGACAGCAAATCCTCATTTTTTGGACTTCTCCCCTTATATTTTACTCGGGCCACGGACTGGTACGGAAGAAACACGGAAAGAAGAATTGGATTTGGGCAGATCCGTTTTGATTTCTTCCGTGTCCTTTCCGTGTTGATCCGTGGCAGGTCTTGGGAGAAATCAAAGTGGTCAGAAGTCGTTTTTGAGTTTTCGGGGATCATTCCGGATCGAATTGAGTACAAATTCAATCGGTTCCTCGGGATCCCCCGCCAGATCCCCCGCCGAATTCTTTCGCACCGGACAAATCAACAACCACCGCCGAGCCACATCAGTATCATCCCAAGTCGAGACAACATCCGGACGAGACCTCAGAATCAAATCCAATGAAAATGATTCGACATGATGGCCAATCCGAGCAGGTCGATGCCGAACGCGCTGGCCAATCGCTGTAACTGATTTTCAATCATGACTTTGCGGTGATCATTGTTCTTGCCGGACACCGGATCATTACCTAGCAGGTAGCAGCGACGATCCACGCGATTCATCACATGCACAACCGGAATTTCATCCGGCGCAAACACTTCCGCTCGTGCCATCCTTGCCATCATTCCGCGCCAAATCAAATGAGATCAAAATCGGAGACGAGCAAAATCGCAACATATTTTCAAGCCAACTCAGTGTCCCCAAAATTGTTTTATCCAGTGTCCCCAGTGTCTTGGCCCCCCACGATACGTCGCACCCACGCCAGCCCGATAACCTGCCTACGGAACCGAAGGACGGCATCCAGTTTGATTGTAAAAGGACATTACGGAAGATTAAGCGAAGAGCTGTCTTGATTTGGGACCGCTTTGCCGTAAACTTCTGCCTGCTCATACCTTGAGGCCGCGACTTTACGCCAAGGCAACCTGCCGAGGGAACCGAAGGCGATCAACCTAATTTTTTCCAGGCGTGCGACTGATGAAAGCCCCGTTCGACCGTGCGCTCGTTCGCTCTCAGCGAGACCTCCTGATCGATGAATGTCGCCTGTGCTTTGCGGCTGCCGCTGGCTGTTCAGTCATTGGCCTGCTGGCCACCATCTATCACAGTTGGTGGGGTCAAACGACCCCGCTTGCAGCCTTGCTCGTCGTCGGCGGCTTCTACGGCGTGATGGGCGTCGGCCGGCTCATGAAGTACCTCACGATGCCCACCAACACCCAAAGCCGAAGCGAAACGGGTCATTAGGACGATTCGCGGAAAAGGTCGGTTCGCTCCAGACGTGACGGCCTTGGAGCTTGCATTCCGTAGTCCGCCTACCGCTCCTTCAGTGGAATCGAAACCAACTACATGAACGCCGTGCCGCCCACTTCCCCAGTCAGGGGTAAGACCATCAAGAACGACCTACTCGCCTCCATTGTCGTATTTCTCGTTGCGCTCCCTTTGTGCATGGGGGTGGCGATTGCATCCGGGATGCCCGTCGCGGCGGGTTTGATCACGGGCATCATCGGCGGGATGGTCGTCGGACTGTTCGCCGGGTGTCCCTTGCAGGTGAGCGGACCAGCGGCGGGACTCACAGTGATCGTGTTCGACATCGTCCAGCGCCAGGGGCCTGAACGACTGGGATTGGTGGTCGTTGTTGCCGGTCTGATTCAAGTGGTTGCGGGTGTGGCACGGTTGGGGCAGTGGTTTCGCGCCGTTTCCCCAGCGGTGATTCGTGGGATGCTCGCCGGCATCGGCTTCCTGATCCTCGGTGGTCAATTTCATGTGATCCTCGATGGCAAGCCGCCGGGGAACGGATCGCAAAATCTCGCGGCGATTCCTGATGCCTTGGAACGCGCCTGGCGACCGATCGCTTTTCCCGATGAGGCAGAACGCGGCTTGAAAATCGCACAACTCCAGCAAGCTCGCCGGTGGCAGACCGAACAAGGGGCGATTCGACAAAAGCTCGGTTCGTCGGGCGGCACGCACGGACAGCCCGCCGAAGATCCCGGTGCAATTGATTGGGAACAACTTGCGGCCCGTGAAAGTTCACTCGCGCAGCAAGTCGCGGAAGCCTTGGCGGCGGTGAAAGAAGACCCGCCTTGCGAACGCTTGGATTCGGCGGCGATCGCTCTCCGTGCTGCGGTCGCGGGTATCCAGACACGCGACCGCGACGCCGCACTGGAGAGTGTCGTCGCGGCGTCGAAAGCACTGGATCGCTGGTGGGAAGGGCTGAAGAGTCCCAACCTTGCAGGGCTCTTGGGTGTTTTGACGATTGCCGTCATGATCGTCTGGTATGAATTCGCCCCGAAATCGTTGAAGATGATTCCCCCCGCACTGGTGGCCGTGATTGTGGTCGCCGGGGTGGCGGCGACGTGGCATTTTCCGGTGTTGTATGTTGATCTGCCGAGCAGCCTGTGGAGCAGCTTGAACATCCCGACGATGGAGTCCATGCGTCAAGCCGCTTGGGGAAGTGTCTTGAGAGATGGGCTTCTCGTGGCGGTCGTGGCCAGTGCAGAGACTCTGCTGTGTGCCGGTGCGGTCGATCAGATGCACAACGGTCCGCGGACGAAATACGACCAAGAACTGTTCGCCCAGGGCGTTGGCAACACGCTTTGCGGTTTTCTGGGTGCGCTCCCAATGACGGGGGTGATTGTCCGGAGTTCGGCCAACGTGCTCGCCGGAGGAAAGACCCGATTGTCGGCCATTCTGCATGGTGTTTGGCTCTTGGTCTTCGTGACTGGGATGGCGACGCTGCTACGGCAGATTCCTACGAGTTGCCTCGCCGCGATTCTGGTTTACACGGGTTACAAGCTGATCGACGTCAAGTCGCTCCGCGAACTGCGCGGCTACGGTTGGGGAGAAGTCGTCATTTATGCCATCACGGTCAGCGTCATCGTCTTCGAGGACCTGTTGATGGGGGTCCTCGTGGGATTGGGCCTTTCAGCACTCAAGTTGATTTATACCGTTTCCCATTTGCAGATCATCGTCGAACCGGTGGAGGGTGAGAAACGCATGCGGATGCGGTTGAACGGTTCGGCGACATTTATCCGTTTGCCGATGTTGGCTTCGCGATTGGAAAAGATCCCACCCGGTTTCGAATTGTACGTCGATCTCACCGACCTGGATTACATCGACCATGCGTGCTTGGATCTGCTCCACAGTTGGGGCACTCAACAGCGTTTGCAAGGGGGCGAACTGGTGATCGACTGGGAATCGTTACACGCCCGCTTTCGCCGCGACCGTTTCGCCAAAACGCCCGACGTGGACCAGTTGCCGTCCTGAACGATCAGGACCGTGGGGACACTGTGCTGGCTTGAAATTGCGTTGCGATTTTGCTAAAGTTATCGGGATCATAGGTTTTGATCGATTTTAATTTGGAGCGGGGCTCTGTTAGCCTGTGCAGCTTACGTGGACCTGAATCCCATCCGAGCGGCCATGGCGGAAACGCTCGAACAAAGCGATTACACTTGGGTGCAACGCCGAATTCAGTCATTTTCACCAACCAATGACAATTCCACCTCAGCGACCAGCCAACCGAAACAGGAATTCTCAGACAATCCTGTTGGGGCCGTGATACCGGCAGCGATTGGCCGCGAAGCGGCTCCTGAGGGGGTGTCGCCGATTGCCATGCAGTCCCGAGTCACCGCAGATCGGTTTTTGTCACCGATTGCGTTGATCCCAGCGGATGATCAGCGTTTGGGACCGCAAGCCAGTTCCCATCGGTTTCGTTGCAGCGACAAGGGTTTCCTTTCCCTATCGCAGGGGGATTACCTGGAGTTACTCGATTGGACCGCCCGGCAGGTGGCTCCCGGCAAGCGAGGAACGACTCCCCCGTTGACGCCTCCCCTTTTCCAGCGATTGAGCGGCAAACTTCCCAGTGCCACCGCTTGGGTCGAGTTGGTGCAGGATCTCGGAAAATTATTCGCCACTGTGGCCGGTCATCCCCAAACAATCCGTGCGACCCGCAGTCGAATTTCCGGCTTTCCTCACCGCATGCGACCCCGCGTCCGCGAATTATTGCCATCTTCTGAGTAGCATCGATCTGGAAAAAACGGACTGAGCCAATTGACGATCCCCTTGCTGGCGAAAAAATCAACGAGGCAGGTGTTTTCGTTGGCCTTTTTGCCACGTGATCGCGTTCTCATGCGTTTTCCGGCAGCGCGACCACGAAAAACTTGTGATTCCGTGCCACTGGAGATGCTTTGGTCCCCTCCCCCTCCGCTGTCATCAGCGTTACTGATTCACAGCAAATCGAAATTGTTTTAGTGTCCCCTGGGTTCCCCAGTGGTCAATAGCCATCCGCGGTCAATCCTAGCCCGGCATTGACTGATCGCAAGATCACCGAGCTCTTCAAATCAGGAGTTGAGCGATCAACAGAGGCTTTTGTTCCACTACAGCATAACGAAAAATGACAATACCGATCTCAATTCATTCCTCCCAACATCGTTCCGCTGGTTTTTTCGGTTCAATTTCAGCATGATTTCATCCCGCGTACAAGTTTTCCGTCGCTGGAGGTTGCACCGATGCCAATTGAAATCCGCTGCCCAAACTGCAATCGGAAATATGCGGTTATCGAAGAATATATTGGCCGAAGTGTCGTATGCGGAAATGTCGCGTGCGGATCAAGATTCATCGCCACGGTCGAACAGATGCAAGACGATGAAGCCGTCGCGGCGGAATTTTTTGAGGTCACCAATGATCCCGTAAGCTTCAACCAAATCGAAACAGTGAATTCATTTCAACCAACTCGCCCCTCAACAGGATTAGCGAACGACCAAGCCGATCACGAAAGCGCATCGTCCGAAGAGAATGAAGGTTTTCATGCGGCGTTGGATACACCACATGTTTCTGGGGCACACCCAGTCACTGCCGACCCCACGAATGTGAAAGAAACAACGCTCGAAACGCCACAGGTATCTGACAATCCCCAATCACCTTTACCAGAGGCAGTCGGTCTGGAATCTAAAACGGATCTCGTACTCGATGCGACAAAACGGGGCAAAAATCAATTTTGGGGGATGGCAAAAAAAGTCTTGGGTGATGCTTCCACCCACGTATCCAATGCAGGTGTTGCAGTCAGTTCCAAGGCCGCTTCGCTCGGCTCGTCGGGGGTTGCAAAGGCCACCGAGGTCGGAAAGCAAACTTTCTTTGCGGCGAACGCTGCCATGGATGCAAGTGGAGCGAAGGAGACAATAAAAGCGACCGCTTCAGTCAAGGCCAGCGCATATCAAAGCTGTTGATTTGTTAGGACTTGCGTCAGGAAGCCTGGATTCAACGCGCATCGGATCATCTTTCCGCGAAGACTGTCATTGACTGGGTGCCGCTTCAATAAGGTGACAGCGAAACGTCTGAGCCAGCTTA
>CAMBQP010000095.1 GCA_945869955.1 Schlesneria paludicola DSM 18645 | reverse complement strand
ACGATCGACGCCGCAGCGCAGCGGATCTCGGCAGCAATTCCAGCCGATGTCACGGCGTGTTACCTGAACTTGTTTGATCAGCGGGATTGTGCGGTGAGTACGCAGCACATCCAGCCGGCAAGGTGAGGGGGAAGTTTTCAGTTTTCAGTTTTCAGTGTTCAGTAAGAGGATGAGTCGCATTGGCCGCACTGCTCACTGAAAACTGCTCACTGAAAACTGCTCACTGAAAACTGCTCACTGCTCACTGAAAACTGCTCACTGCTCACTGAAAACTGAAAACTGCTCACTGAAAACTGAAAACTGAAAACTCCCCTCAATGCATCCCCGTTCGTTTTACCGTTCCCCCCTGAACATCTGACAGTGGGTTGATGACGACGAAGGCGGCGGGATCGACATCTTGAATGATGGTTTTGATTTTACCGATTTCGAGTCGGGTGACGACGCAATACAGGATTTCTTGATCCGCACCGCTTTTGCCACCCCGTGCTTTGTAGATGGTGACTCCTCGGCCGAGTTGATCGGTGATTCGGTTGAGAATGGTTAAGTTTTGTTCGGAAACGATGGTGATGGCGGTGTATTGTTCGATCCCATAGAGGATGAAGTCGAGTGTCTTGGCGGCGGTGATGTAGGTGAGGATCGAGTAGAGGGCTTCTTCGACCCCGAGGACAAAGATCGCCACAAAAAAGATGACGACATTGATTCCGAGGACGACATCGCCCACTTTGAACAAGTGGCTGCGTTTGCTGATCAGCAGGGCGGCGATTTCGGTTCCGTCCAAGACCGCTCCACCCCGAATCGCCAGGCCGATACCCGCTCCGATAAAGAAGCCACCGAAGACGGCTGTCAGGACCAGGTCTTCTGTCACATCGGGAAAGTGGATGGCTTCGAGCACCACGGAGAGTAATCCAATGGCAAACGTGCTGCGAATGGCAAATGCTCGGCCAATCTGGCGGTAACCCAGGGCGATAAACGGCAGGTTGATCACCGGCAAGAGGACTGAAAGTGGCAAGCCGGTCCCTTTCACTAACAGCATGGAAACGCCGGTGACCCCGCCATCAATAAAATTGCTAGAGAGGAGAAAACCATGCAAACCCATCGCCGCGGAGAAGACTCCCAGCACGATGAGGATCAGATTCTGGCATTCGCGTAATTGCCGTTTTTCGAGAGTAAACCGGATCGCACGGGACAGGATTGACGTGAGGGAGGGGGGGGTTGGAGTGTGCGAACTGGTCATGGCGGTGAATTCAGTCGGTAACGTGTTCAGGTTTTAAGAGTTGTCGGTATAGCTTGGGGATGCAGAATTGGAAAGAGGATTTTGCGATTGCGTCACATCGTCGTCCTGGGCGCTGTCGTTTTTGGCAAAAACCTGGCACTGAGAAAGGCAGTCTCGCGAGGTTTTGTTGTGGAAATATCGTTTCCAGCAATTCGAAACCACCTTGGCAGGAGTTTTCCTGTTTTGAACTCAGGACCAATCCAGTCGGATCGGATCTGAGCGATGCCGCTTCATGCGTTCTGGGGGTTTCCTCTCAGTTGTCGCCGGAGAATTGGTTGCGATTTTCCTGTAAGTGATTTTACTGGTGCTTGTTGCGATGTTGGGTGTCGATGGTTTTTGTTTGCCCTGAAGTGTTTGAAAATGTCATAATGAAGCGGGGCTCGCGACCATTTATGGTGGCGAGCGAGGTGGCGATTCATGCAATCGTCTGGCAAATTTTTTCGAGTAAAATTTTTTCTAGGTTGTTTTCGATGGAGTTACACTGTAAAGTTTCTTTCCGTTCGGAATTGAATTTACCTTGATTCAGTGTTGAATCAAATTTTGTTTCTGGTTGGTTTCGCTTGCGATGATTATTTCTTGAAAAGGAGCCTCAGGGTGCGAATTCATTGGTTGGCGAATTGCTGGAATCAGATTTTTGGTACGCGTGGTTCGATTCAGGGGGTTCGACGCGATTCAACGCGTTCTGATCGCCCCAAGGGCCTTGATGGATGGTCGTGGAGCGAATCTCAATCGCAAGTCCGAGGCACCCGCAGTGCCGGGACAGGTCCCACTGAACCGCTGGAAAGCGGTGATACGCGGTGATACGCGGGGGTAAGCCGCAGCGTCGCGTATCGATCACGAAGACGGACTTCGACAGCGGTGATTCGCCACGGGAAGACGGACCACTTCCGTATGCGATACGTTCCAAAGACCGCCAACAGTGGTTCGATGAACCGGCTTCCGGCTTCTTACCTTGCTCTCATCCCCAAGAAGAGCGATCTGCGATCACAAATCCAACTCTCTTTGGCCGATGTGATGCGTGTCATTCGGCATATTCGCGGTGAAACCTCGTCTGGATTTCCGAATCTGGCCTGGACCGATCGACTGCGGCAACCGATTTTCGTCCGTGAGTTAAAGAACCGCAGGGGGCTTTTCGACATCGAGAAACCCATTGAGATTTCTTTCGGAATCCGACTCGAAGATTTCACTGGCTGTTAACCCCGGCGGTACGGCGATACAGTTTGCGTACTGCGGTGCGGCAAGACCGGTCTGATTCGTACGAATTCGTATGATTGGGTTATTTGTGCGGCTCGCAATTCTGTGATGACAGTGATGATGACAGTGATACGGGATTGTGCTGAAGGCGAAACATTGTGGGCCGCGTGGCGAAAGGTTTCGCTAACGAGTGACATCGAGTTTCGTTTGCGACAATCGCTGTGGTTTGTTCCTTCGTGATGGATCGTGGTCAGATGGCACGGAAGAAAGTGATTGAAGGTGGGTCCGATGACGACCAACGAAATCCGCCCCCTCCAGCGGGTCCGGTGGGAGAATTCAACCCGGATGACGACAAGTTTGATGACGAACTGCGGCCGCAGAAACTGAGTGACGTGGTGGGTCAGAAAAAAGTGGTCGATCGTTTGAAGATCGTACTCGATGCGACGCTCAAACGAAAAGAACCCCTTGGTCACATTCTCTTCGACGGACCGCCAGGACTTGGCAAGACGACGCTGGCGATGACGCTGGCCCGTGAGATGGGAACGGAATGCCAGATTACCTCGGGGCCCTCGCTGCAGGCTCCCAAAGATTTGCTTTCGTATTTGACAAATGCCAGTTATGGATCGGTGCTGTTCATCGACGAAATCCATCGGCTTCCGGCGACGGTCGAGGAGTTCATTTATCCGGTCATGGAAGATTTTCGGGTGGATATTGTCTTGGGTGAGGGACTCAACGCCCGGACCATCAATATGAAACTGAAACCCTTCACGGTGATTGGGGCCACGACGCGGAGTGGGATGCTGACGGCACCGCTGCGTGACCGTTTTGTGCATCGTGAGCATCTCGATTTTTACGACTTGGCGGAACTGGCCGAGATCATCAATCGGAATTCCAAAAAGTTACGAACGGAAATCGCGGCGGAAGCGGCACAACTGATTGCGGACCGCAGCCGGGGAACACCCCGTAAGGCCAATAACCTGCTCCGCTGGACTCGTGATTTCGCCACCGTTCGTGAGCCCGATGGTCACATTACCAAGGTGGCCGCTGATCACGCGCTGGCGATGCTGGAAGTCGATTCTGTCGGCTTGGAATCACAAGACCGTCGCTATCTGCAAACACTGGTTTCGGTCTTCACTGGGGGCCCAGCGGGGCTCTCGGCCATTGGCCACACCATGAATGTTCCGCCGGATACGCTGGAAGATGAAGTGGAACCATTTCTGCTGCGGGTCGGATTCATTCAGCGAACTCCGCGTGGAAGAATGATCACGGCGGCGGGACTGAATCACCTCGGGCTGACTCCCCCCGACCCTCCCGGCTCGGGTGACGGCCAGAAACGACTGTTTTAGCCTGCTTTTGAATCGATTCTCACCTCAGTCGGTCCTCAAAGCCTGTTTTTGATGGAATTGTTATGAAGATCACGTTTTTTGGTGCTGCAGGCGAAGTGACGGGAAGTCAGCATCTGATCGAGACCGAGAATCTACGGATTCTGTTGGATTGTGGCCTGTTTCAAGGGCATCGGGTCGAGTCGCGACGGAAGAATGAGCAGTTCCATTGTCTTCCCAAGACACTGGACGGTGTCATTTTATCGCATGCCCATACTGACCATTGCGGGAACCTTCCGGGGCTGTACAAAGCGGGCTTTCGCGGGCCAATTTTTTGTACTCCGGCGACAGCGGATGTTGCCGAGGTGATGTTGCATGACAGTGCCCATATCCAGGAAGAGGACGCACGATACCTCAATCGCAAGCATCCTCCCGAATTACCCCGCATTCAACCTCTTTATGATGATGAACATGTCACGAGGGTCATCAAACAGTTTGAAACGATTCCCTATGGGGAATGGCATGATCTTTCGAAGGATTTTCGATTGAGGTTTCAAGATGCCGGGCACATTTTGGGTTCGGCAATTTGCGAGATGGAAATTTGCGAGCGCGGGGACTGGAAACGAGTGGTCTTTTCGGGTGATCTTGGACGTCGCGGTACCCCATTATTGCATGATCCACAACGGGTTGACGGCTGTGATGTCCTGATCACGGAATCGACCTATGGTAACCGAATTCATCCCGCAGCCGATGATATTAAAGCCCAGTTAAAAACGATTCTGCATCGGGCGGAAGCACGAGGGGGGCGAGTCATCATCCCGGCATTCAGTCTGGGACGGACGCAAAATTTCGTCTATTTTCTCAATGAACTTTATAATGCTGGAGAGCTGCCGGCGATTCCTGTGTTTGTTGACAGTCCTCTTTCCAGCGAAATTACTTCGATCTATCGCCGACATTCCGCAGTGCTCGATGTCGAGTTTCAGCGGTGCATGCAAACGGATCGAGATCCGTTCAGCTTTCCGGCGCTCCGCTACATTCGATCACAATCGGAAAGCATGGAGCTGAACTATCGCAAAGGGGCATTCGTGATCATTGCTGCCAGCGGGATGTGCGAGGCGGGGCGAGTCATTCATCATCTGCTGCACGGTCTGAGTGATCCGAAGAATATCGTGCTGCTGATTGGGTATCAGGCCCAGAATACACTCGGCCGCCGGATTCAGGACCGGATTCCGATCGTTCGGGTTCTGGACCATGATGTCAAGGTGCAAGCCGAAGTGGAAACCCTGCAGGGCTTGTCCGCGCATGCAGATGCCGAAGATTTTAAATGGTGGTTTGAAGGGTTGGGGGCCGTCCGTGGTGTCGGACGGGCCTTCGTGGTGCACGGAGAACAAGAATCGTCGCAGGCAGTGGCTCATTTACTGGACCATGTTTGCGATGAAGCACCAACAATCCCCAAGTTCGGGGAATCGTTTGAGATTTAGCCTATTCCGCACGGGAAGGTCTCTGGTTCGTTTGCTGGTCAACCTGTCAGTACATTCGAATCCGTTGCGACATCGTGCCTCGCTTTTTGAATTTCGTTTTGCGATGTCAGGTAGTAGACCAGTCCAATCGCTCCCATGACGACGGTGGTTAAGCGATAGACCAGTGCGGTCAAGAGGCCGTTCGAGAGGGCGTTCGCCAATTGTTCCGGGGTGCTGTTGGGGTCTAACGATCGCTGATGCTGCTGGTAAAACCAGGCGACCGCACCTTCCAAAGCTCCGACGCCACCGGGTGACGGCACCGCAGCGCTTAATGCTTCGGGAAGTGGTAGCCCGACAACATGGTCAATGAAGCTGGGGTAAACCTGCCCCTGATGGAGTGATTGTGCACAGAAATAGAACGAGGCTAAAAAGCCAAAGTGGCCCAAAAGTCCGAGTGCCGCTGCTCCAATCACAATCTGCGGTTTGCCCTGATAAAGCTGGATTGAATCCATTAACTCTTTGACAATCCGACCGACAAATTTCCAGGTCGTTAACCAATGCATCAGTCGTGAATGTGTGAATGCTGGGATCAACATCAGCACGACCCCAATCAGTCCCGCCAGCGAACCGCCCCATAACACCCACACGGTCCAGGCTAACTCGGGTCCGGGTTTGGTGCCTGCTGGGCTGAGTGAAGCGAATGCACCCAGCATGAACAACGCCCAGATTCCCAGTACACGGTCGAGAAATACCGTCGCCATGACCGAGGCGATCCGCTTCGGATGGTTTTTTGCCAGCAGGGTCGCTTTAACCAGGTCACCGCCGACGGCCCCCGGTCCCATCAGATTGCAGCCTTCGCCCAGCATCCCCAGCCGAAAGGTTTCTCGAAACGAAAACGGCATTCCGATCCCTCGAACCAGCAACCGCCAGCGACTGAATGTCGCCAGCAGCGACAGAAAGCGAATCCCCAAAGCGATCGCAAAAGCACTCCACAAAATCTGGCGATTCTGCAATTCGGCGAGGCTGTTGCGACTCAGCCAGAACAAACCTCCGAGCAAAGCCGTCGCGAGCAGCCATTTTAGCACGACGATGATCAAGGCACGATTTGAAGCAGTCGGTTTTGATGCGGAGGTGGCCACGGAGTGAACTCACTGAAGGGAACTCGATGAAGATTGTGAAAACGTGCCGCGGGGTTGCTGGCGAATCACAAAGCCTGAGGAGTGGACTCGTCAAACAGTCGCAGAATTTGCGGAATGAATCGCTCAAACGCTTTTGCGCGATGGCTGATATGCCGCTTGACCGCCGGCGAAAGCTGGCCAAAGGTCTGATGGAATTCCCGCACCAGAAACAAGGGGTCGTAACCAAAACCATGCTCACCCCGGAATTCGGTCAGAATCCGGCCTCCGCATCGTCCTTCCGAAGACAATCGGACTCGGCCCTGGGGGTCGGACAGCACGGCATGACAAACGTAATACGCAGTTCGCTTTTCCGTGGGGGTGGCAGACAATTCCTGCAACAGCTTTTCGTTGTTGAGCGCGTCGGCACCCTGTTCCCCTGCATAACGAGCGGAATAAATGCCGGGGGCTCCTCCCAGCGCATCGACGCAAAGGCCACTGTCTTCCGCAATCACCCAGCAGTTCAGGGTTTTCGCCACCTCAGTCGCCTTTTTCGCGGCATTGGCGGCGAATGAATCGCCATCTTCCTCGACCTCGGGAACATGGGCGAATTCACGAACCCCGATTAATCGGATGCCGTAAGGAGCGAACAGCTCGGCAATCTCGCCAATTTTTTTTTCATTCCGGCTGCTGAGCACAATCTGGGGAATGGATGTCATTTCGGAATCGCTCGCTGCAGTATTTTTGAGTGTTTCAGGTTGTCAAAATGGTGGACACGATTGAGGGGGGGACGCTCGAAAAACCCCTTGCTTTCGGCCGGTTTGACTTCGAATGAAGTGTGGTCCCGTTCCAAATAAGAAACAGCACCGCTTCGGCGCAGGCTCGGATGCGATGGTACCCCTTTGATCTTGTTCACCATGACCCTGTTTGGGGAAAATGGTGTTGGCATTCTCGATCAACGGAGATTCTGACCGAAAGTACAATTTCAGGAAAGAGGCATTTGGGCTCGCACGCTTGAATGCAGAGCGTCTCTACGAAACAATCTGCGTTGTGAAATCTCTTTTTAGAATCGGCCATGAATCCGATTTTCACTTTTTCAGCGGGTCTGATGATGAATTGGTTACGGTGGTCTCGTTCCAGTTGGGTCTTCGTTCTGTCGATGTCGCTCTGCTCGCCCGCATTCGCCCAGCGGGAATTGAAAGAGATTCCGATTCCGGATGCCGAAGAAGAACGGAAAACGTTTGTGCTGCCGGAAGGGTTCGAAGTCAACCTGTTCGCGGCAGATCCTGGGATTCATAAGCCGATTCAAATGAATTTTGATCCCCAGGGCCGGCTCTGGATTGCCGCTTCCGAGGTTTATCCGCAAATTGCACCGGGACAAAAGGCGACGGATAAGATTCTGATTCTGGAAGATACCGACGGCGATGGGGTCTCGGACAAAACCACGGTCTTTGCTGAAGGACTGCTTATTCCCACCGGGATCGAACCGGGGGATGGCGGGGTCTATGTGGCGAACAGCACCGAATTGCTGCATCTCAAGGATACCGACGGCGACGGCAAAGCCGATCAGTCGCGGATTGTGCTGAGCGGGTTCGGTACCGAAGACACCCACCACATCCTGCACACGTTTCGCTGGGGGATGGATGGCCAGCTCTACATGAATCAGTCGATCTACATTCACAGCCATGTCGAGACCCCCTTCGGCGTTCGCCGACTGAATGCCGGGGGAGTCTGGCGGTTCCGTCCAGAAACGATGAAACTCGATATTTTCGCTCGTGGCTGGGTTAACACTTGGGGTCACACTTTTGATCGCTGGGGACAGTCGTTTGTGACCGATGGTGCCGGGGGCGAGGGAATCAATTACGTCGTTCCGGGGGCGGCCTATCCGACGGTCTTTGGTGTGCCGCGCATTCTGCATGGACTGAATCCAGGAAGCCCCAAGTATTGCGGCCTGGAAATGGTCGATGGACGACATCTCCCGGATGACTGGCAGGGAAATCTGATCACCCATGATTTCCGTGGTCATCGTGTCTGTCGGTTTGTGCTGAGTGAAGATGGAGCGGGATTTGCCGCCCGGCAGCAACCCGACCTGATCAGTTCTCAGCACGTTGCGTTTCGCCCGATCGATGTTAAGCAGGGGCCTGACGGAGCCATCTATATTGCCGACTGGTACAACCCGATTATCCAACACGGCGAAGTCGACTTTCGTGATCCCCGTCGTGACCACACTCATGGTCGTATCTGGCGTGTGACCGCCAAAGACCGGAAAACGGTCGAACGCCCCAAGTTTGCCGGAAAGCCCGCTGCACAATTACTGGATTCGCTCAAGTCACCCGAAAGCTATGAACGTCATCATGTGAAGCGCGTGCTGAAAGAGCAGGGGGCTGAGCAGGTCATTCCCGCACTCGCCCTCTGGGTGAAAAAACTCGACCCCAGCGACCCACAGTTCGAGCATCATCGGCTGGAAGGGTTGTGGATGTACCAGAGTCTGGATGTCCCCAATCCCGCGTTGCTGGAAGCGGTGCTCAAGTCGAAATCACCTCAAGCCCGGGCTGCAGGAGCGCGCGTGATTCCCCAGTGGAAAGAACAACTCCCCTCGGCACTGGTCTGGCTGGAATCGCTGGTGGCTGACGAAAATCCTCGTGTGCAGATGGAAGCGGTACGAGCCTTGTCCGAATTTCCCGAGCTGAAAGCGGCAGCACTCGCACTTCGAGCGGCTGACCGGGTCCAGGATCAGTTTGGTGACTACGCCCTGTGGCAGACCAGCCGCGAGCTGGCTCCAGTCTGGTTGCCGGAAGTGGCGGCGGGGAAGTTTGATTTCGAAGGAAAATTCCCTCGAATGCTCTTCGCCGTCCGTTCCGCCGAAGCGGGTCCGGCCATTCCGGCACTCGTCCAGAAGCTGCGAGACAAACAGGTCCCTGCGGAACTGGAAGGTCAATTGATGGAAACGCTGGGCCAATTGGGTGGCCCCGATGATTTGCGTTTGGTTTTTGATCTGGCAACTTCGTCGACAACACCCGCCCCCCAAGCGGCGACGATGTTGTCGACGCTGGCGGAAGCCAAAAGAAAGCGTGATGTCCAGCCGGCTGGTGACCTTGGTACGTTGGTCAATGCCTTAAAATCGCCGGATGCCGCGCTGCAGCAGGCGGCGGTCGATTGTATCGGCACTTGGAAACTTGAAGCCTTGCGGGCTCCGGTGACAGCGATCGCGAAGAATTCCGAATCCGAATCGTCGGCTCGTATTGCGGCGATTCGGGGGCTGGCCCAGCTGGGGGGGGAACCCAGCAAGCAATTGCTGATGACGCTGGCGACCGCGAATGATCCCGAAACGCTACGGACCGTCGCCATTACTTCGCTGATTCCGCTGGATACCGCCAATGCCGCCGCTCTGACTGTGAAGACGTTGATCGGTTCGAAAGAGATCGGCACCCAAGCGAGTCTGATCAATGCCTTCCTGCAGCACAAAGGGGGGCCCGATATTCTGGCAGCGGCACTCAATGACCAAAAACTTCCCGAGGATGTGGCCAAGATCGCCTTGCGAATGATCACCGGCTCGGGTCGACAAGAACCGAAGTTGACCGAGGCACTTAGCAAAGCGGGCAACATCGTGAATGCACCGAAGATGTTGTCCAAAGACGAGATGGGGTCGCTGGTCGCTACCATCAAGGAACAGGGAAATGCCGCACATGGGGAATTGATTTTCCGTCGTGCCGAGCTTAATTGTCAAAAATGCCACGCAGTCAGTGGCGCTGGTGGCAAGGTGGGGCCGGACCTCATGAGTGTCGGCTCGAGTGCCCAGGTGGACTACCTGGTTGATTCGATTCTGGATCCGAACAAGAACGTCAAGGAGGGGTATCAATCACTGGTCGTCGCCACGGACGAAGGAAAAGTTTTGACCGGGATTAAAGTTCGTGAAACCGATACCGACTTGCTGTTAAGGGATGTCGAAGACCGTGAATTCGCCATCCCGCTGAAATCGATTGAAGAGCTGAAATCAGGAACCTCACTGATGCCCGTTGGGCTGGTCGATAAATTGACCCGCTCGGAATTGATTGATCTGGTGCGGTTCATGTCCGAATTGGGGAAACCAGGCCCCTACGCAGTGGTCACAGCGCGGATTGTCCGCCGCTGGGAGACACTGCAACCGACCAATGAAACCTACCGCAAATTGATCCGGACGAGTGACTCGCAGGTGATTGCCGAAGATGCCGGACTGACTTGGGTCCCGGTCTACAGCACCGTGGGTGGAGGATTGCCTGCAAGCGATGTCCTCGATTTCACCCTGAAGGGCCGCGTCGCCATTGCCGACCGTAAGTTTGGATTTGTCCGATGTACCATCAACGTCACCACCCCCGGTCAGGTTGGTTTGAAGTTGAACGACGCCAGCGGACTCGATCTCTGGGTTAACGGCCAGCCGGTCGATCCTGCGACCACGTTATCGATCCCGTTCGAAGCCGGTGTTCATCGGGTCACATTTGGTGTGAATCTGTTAACGCGAACGGTTCCGTTGCGAGTTGAACTGAGTGACTTGGAAGGCTCAAAAGCCCAGGCTCAATTCGCAGGGGGGAAATAAGCCTCAGTGTAGGACCGTTTTGATCTCGAAAAGATCCTGGCTCTCCTTGAGATTCGTTCTCAAGGAGAGCCAGATTTTCTGAATGTCATCTCATCCGAAATTCAGCAATTGCGATGATCCATCACGACAACCTTCGTGATCGAATGCAGAGCAACCGAAATGGCGACGTGTTCGAGGAATGTCTGCTGCCAATGAGGCTTACGGTCAGCGCCAAAATCAACCACGGGTGCAATACCAGCGCCGGCAAAGCAAACGTGGTCATAGAGTTTGTGGAACTTCGGCTCCATTCGAGAATGGATCACGTCTGGATACCGCAAATCACTGTGTCAGCTCGGCGAATTCAGGATTGCCTCGGCCATAGCGATCCCGCTGAGAAAGGCACCTTCGATGCGGGGGCCGCCGCACCAGTCTCCACAAAGGCCGAGTCGCTGCTTGGGTTCGAAAATCGACCGCTGCTGTAGCGGCTTACGGGGGATGGCAAAACGCCAGCGATGAGCGGCCAGCGCCGCAACGGGCTGGGGGCTCTGACCGGTGACGTGCCAAAATTCATCGAGCAGTTGTCCGGCAACCTGATCGGCAGGCTGTTCGAGATGTTCTTTCGTCCACTCGGGTGAGGCATGCAAGACCCAGCAGTCACTGGTGTCACGGCCCGGTTTACTGGAATTGCGCGCCACCCACGTGAAAGGGGCCTGATGGACGAATGCGGCATCATACGGCACATCGAATCGCTGCTCGAATTGAACCATGACAGCCCAACATGGGGCCAGTTCGATATCGCAAATCAAGGCTTGGGTCGCCCCCAGATTCGCTTGAGTCAACTGGATCGCCTGTTGAGGCGGAATCGCCAGTACCAATCTCCCAAATGGCCCGTGCAGAACCTGATTGCTGTCAGTCAATCTCCAGCCATCGTCGAAAGAATGGATCGACTGAATTGTGCAATTCAGGTTCACATGGAAATTGCTGGCCAGCGATTTGGCGATGGAATTCATTGCTGGGAGGCCGACATAGCGATCGATCGGTTCGTTGAGTTCTGAGATCACCCCCTGTTCGAGGCGGATGATCCGGCCTAGCCACAGTGCCGCAGTCCCGGCTCGACACCACTGCTCGACCTGCTCGCGAAACCGTAGATCGCGGACGGTGAAATACTGGGCACCATGATCGAAAGCGGCTCCACATTCGCTACGGCGCGTGGCCATTCGGCCACCAACACCGCGTGATTTTTCGAAGAGCGTGACCGGAATGCCTGCCGCCTGTAAGGCCTCGGCACAGGCGAGTCCTGCCATACCAGCACCGATCACTCCGACGGACTTGATTCGATTGATCGCCACGTTGTCTTCCAAAAGAATTCTGCGGAAATTCAGGATTGTTGAATGAGCGGGTCAGGGGTCGAGATACTTGGCAACGCGGAATCCGAGGAAATACGAGCGATGCAATGGTTGGTGATTTCGGCGCGAGGAAGACTGGCAGTGGTCTGCGACAAAGTCCCAGCCACCCCCTCGGCACACACGGTTGGGACCGACATCAATCCCCGTCGGATTGATTGCGGCGTTGGGGGCATCGAAAGGGGCGTGTCGGTCTTGGCACCATTCCCAGTTATTTCCATGCATATCAAACAAGCCCCAGCCGTTCGGCATTTTGTGTCCAGCGATCCCAGTGCCACTCGCTTGAAATACCGCGTATTTTGCCAGCAATTCTGCGTCATTGCCACTGGCAAATCGTGTTGTCGTCCCGGCACGACAGGCCAATTCCCATTCGGCTTCGGTTGGCAATCGATAACCAGTCGCTGCGGGAATCAAGCACCATTCTTCGATTTCCTGCTCTTTTTCCCGGAGTTCTCGTTTGTCTTGCAGTAAGATTCGTTCGGTTTTTCCCGTGCGTCGATAACAGACATCAAGTCCTTCTTTGCGACTCAGCCAATTACAGAACATCACCGCATCAATCCACGAGACTTGTTGGACGGGGTGGTCAGGGGTCGGGCTGATTTTCGGATCCGCACCATTGCAGGCATCCAGCTTGTCGGCTTGGGGATCCTGGAGAAACTCGTTAAATTGCCGTACGGTCACCTCGCGGTCACCCAGATAAAAGGCGTGGGTCACCTGGACGCGTTGTTCCTCGGCGCCAATCAGAAGTTTATCGGAACCCGAGTCTCGGCGTTGAAATTCTCCTGATTCGATTTTTATCAGTGTCGATCCTTGTGAATTCTCGAACCAGTCTCGTCCGAAGCGGCTTCGACATCTGGCTGGCAAGGGAGGCAACGGGATCTTGAGTCTCTGCAATGCGAACATGGCCGAACTGTGAATCAATGGTTCGGGAGCATTCACATACCAATTCTTCAAGACATCAACCCAATCGTCGAGCACCTCGTCGACGATCTGATCATGGGGAAGGCTACCGATCCCCAAAGCCATCGCGGACCTTAAATCCGCGACGGAACGTGAGCGATAGTAATTTGATAACCAGCCCAGATTACCGTTCCATGTCGAGAACTCGTCAATAAAAATGGTTCGTTGGATGGGATCTGGACGATCGTGAACCTGACAGATCTCTTTGCCGAATCGGTCAATTCCCATATTCATGGCGATAATTGAGCGGCGGCACTTGAGTCGCCAGTTTGATTCCGCTTCCGCCGCCTGGATGAGTGCTGCAATGTTTGCCAGTGATGCTTTTCCGGACGAGTTCAGTGCCGTGACGAAGTTGTTCAATTCGCTGGGTGACGCTTTTTCGACTTCAGAACAGAGGTAATCCATGTGAAGTCGCCCATAGCCTGCCAAGGCAAAGGCCAGACTGAGCTTTCGCTGCGAATGTGCGGCGGCAAAACGCTGGTCAAGTTCCGCTAACACGAGATTTTGCGGAAGTCTTTTTAAGTCCTTCAAGGTCAGCGGAACTGCGGCACCCCGATTATTCTCAACGGCATCCACGGCAATCACAACCTGATTTTTGAAGCTGTTTTCGCGTTCTTTTGCCAGCAGGCTGGTCACGGCGAATCCAATCATCCACATTACGGCCAAAAGTCCACCACATTGAATCGCATGAACCCAGCCTGCTTGGCGTAACATCGCTTGCTGGGACGGGGTTTGCAGCGATTTGGGAATGAACCAGGCTGCGGTGAGGAATTCCCCCAGTGAGGGCAAATAGCGATTATCGGGTTTGGATTTCCAAATTTCCGCCCGTTCGATCAATCGCAATTCCGCTCGGCCGCGACGCGTCCCCTGCTGCTGTTGAATTAGCCATTGTCGGATGGAAGGAACCAGGTAGTCATGCGTCAATTGATAATACTTCTGGCTGTCAGTGGATCTCGCGAATTCCTCTTGATTCAAGCTCCCCTCGGGGTTTGTCGGAGTAATCAACCGAACCTCGCTGTCGAGAATCCGCAGCAATTCACCAAATGCATCCATCGACCGGGTATATCCGGCTGCGATCAGCAATTCGTATCTTGATCGCATGTGTCCCTTGATATCGGCTCCGGATTCCGGGAGCAGGGCTTGCAGCACGCCAATCACACCCGGCAGGTGACATTCATAAGCGGCGGGGGCCGTCGCGGCACTAAAGGTCGCATCCAAAAAGGCCATTCCAACCCCTTCGGTCCCCCCGACCTCATTCAGAGCGGCCAATGTCCAGGGCTTGCCCTTCATCATTTCTGCGAATAATGCGAGCCGAATACAAATCACTTTTTCCTGTTGAGCCAATCCGGAAACCGAGGCTTTCAGGAATTCATCCTGCTGCAGCTTCTCGTCGCTTTGGTTCTGCGGTAGTACTTTAAAGGCTTGGCCGTATGCGGCGAGCACGCGGATCGCATGGAAGGCCGGAAAGAGATCCACTGCCGCCAGGTTTTTTGATTCCACGAGGGGAACTTCCAGTTCTTGCATGAACCGCGAGGCGCTCATCCAGAAATCATCTCTCACCATGAAAATACTTTGCAGACTGGTCCCATCGCAGTGACGCAGCGACTGAACCAGTTCGGCATCCTGTTCGATCCGATTTGCATGCAGCCACTGCTCGAACTGGTCGATGACAATCAGCAGTTTTTTTCCTGCTGGTAGCAGTTGATCGCGCCGCAAGGCGAGCATCGATTCCTTGAGCCCCATGGTGCTGGGCAACAGGGGACACTGGTTTCGCAATGATCTTAACAGACGGATCTCGGTCTCGTTGGCGGTGGCTTCGATGTAAACTGCGAGAATGTTGTCAGACAGTCGTGGCAATAAGCCCGCCTTCATCAACGAGGATTTGCCGCAACCTGATGGACCATAAATCAGCCCGGCCGCGAAGGTGTGATCCGGATTCCGTGATTCAATCCGGGTCTTCCAAAACCGTAAACTGTCCGGCACTCCCTTGCGATCACGCGGTCCCGGCAACAATTCCAGAAAAAATGCGGCGTCATCGGCATCAAAAGACCGTAATCCTTTTGGCTCAATCGGAATCGAGGTTGGACTCGACGGATTCAGCATGGGCGGAGTGACATCGTCACCCGCTGCGAGGGGCTCTCGCGATTCGGTGAACGGCAACGCTTGTTGTGGGGAGAAAAGGGAATTCCCCGAGCCAATGCCGGTCAGCAAATCGCCTGGGGGTTGTTGCTCGATCAGAAACGATCGCAAGTCGGCAGCAAACTCTTGCGCTGTCGCATAGCGATCCTGAGCACGCCTGGAGATGGCCTTGAGGCAGATTCGTTCGAGTTCGACTGGAATCCGTGCGTCAATCTGCCGGGGGGAGTGTGGTTCAAACCGAGAGACCCGCTCGCGCAATTCCGTGGTGGTTTTTCCCCGAAAGGGACGTTGTCCGACCAGCAGTTCGTACAACACGACGCCCAGACTGAACAGATCGGACCGACTATCAACCCGATGGCCCTCGCCACGGGCCTGTTCGGGACTCATATAAGCCGGGGTTCCGGCAAATCGGGGGCCGGTCCCTAAATCCTGCTCCCGAAGCACCAACCCAAAGTCGGCGACATAAACGGTCCCCTGAAGATCGAGCAACAGATTTCCCGGCTTGATATCCCGGTGTACCAATCCCTGCTGGTGAGCGTGCTGGAGTGCGTCGGCAACCGTCGCCACCAATTCGACGGCCGTTTTCAATCGGAGTCGGGATTGTTCGAGTCTTTTGGCGAGATCAATCCCGTCAATGTACTTGGAAACCACAAAGCAAGGAAAATCGTCGGTATGTCCGACATCATATACCGGAACAATATGCGGGTGATCAAGGCTTGCCACGGCCTGAGCTTCGGCCAGGTAGGCCGCTTCCACCTTACCGCGATCCAGCAGGTGAGCATGCGGAACCTTGATTGCCACCGATCGGGTTAACTCGCAATCCTGTGCCAGATAGACTACACCAAACCCACCCTCACCCAACAGGCGCTCAACTCGATAGCGACCGATGCACTCGGGCAACGTGCGCGGTGCATCGCCAGGCTCGAGTTTGTCCCGCGACCGGGGCGTCCGTTGGAGCACGGGTTTCAGGGAGTCTGCAGCGGCCAGAAATTCTTCGACATCTCTTCTCAAGGGGGAATCATCCCCGCAGGCATTCGCCACAAACTTGCTTCGCAAGGATCCAGGGGTTTGCTCGAGATCCCGTTGCGCGATTTTCATTGCGTCGTGGGAAGAGGCGCACAAGGTCTCGTCCTCGATCAATTGACCCGAATTTCCCGGAATGTGCTGCGGCATACGACCGGACCTGCTTTCTCAGAGGCGTATTCACGGACGGGGCAATGAAGTCCTGCGGATTCTCGACCGAAGGATGACCTCGTCAATCCAACGCCCAAGAAAAAACCACGTCAATCCGCAAAAAACACCTCCCGATTATTCCCGATTTCGACCGCGATATCTTATCCAAACTGTCGCCGAATACCATCCCTCACTTCACGGGCTGCGTCATCACCCAAATATCGGTGACGTAGTGGCGTTGTCGCCAGTTGAGGTGCTTTTCGTCCAATGGTTCCCAGGTCAGTTTGATCCGACCATCCTGCAGAGCCTGGGCTGGGACTTCAAAAAATTGTTCGCTCACTTCACCATAGGTTTCCCCGGTGTTGATCAGCCGGGCTTTGACCCCGTCGATCACCAGGGGTGAGCTTCGCTGAGCACACAGTTTGACCACGTAACTCGCCGTGGTATCCAGGTCGTTGTACAGGATTCCACCGGGACAATTGTCGAGATAACTATGCCAAGCCTGTCGCAGGCCGTTTCGTTTTTCGCCCATCCATCGCTGTGTCGGGGTCGGTAGATCGTCATCATGTCGCATGGCGTCCCCGGCCAACAGCAATTTCACGACGCGGGGTGAGCGACCGACGTGGCCGATCACATCGTAGTACCCTCGTACTCCGGGATTTTCCCAATCGCGAATCGTCGCAATACGCTGCTGCTGTCGGTTGGCATCAGGGAGTTTCAAGAGCGCCTCAAACTGGTCCTCAAGCCACCAGCGATTGTTCAGCGGATAGTCGAGAAAATCGATCACTGCTCCGCGTTCATACCCTGAGGCATGGTATTTGGGGACACTGGTTTGTAATCCAATTGACTGGAATAACTCGTCGCCAAATGCGAGTAATCGGGCCTGCAGCGCGGCATCAACCGGTTGGCTGGTGGCTTGTTCCAAAATGGCACGCGCCTGTTGAATCGACGCGGCAACACCCTGTTTGTCCGTATCTGACAGCGCCTTGAGGGCCTGTTGTTCCAGTTTGGTTTCATAAAGTAACCGCGATCGGGTATAGGCATCGTAGTACGCTCGGAACAGGTGCATTCGGAATCGCCAGGGGCTTCCTGCCTGCTCAATCTGCCGCTCCAGTTCCTTCCATAAGGCGAGCGTTGCCGAAATGCCTCCATTGTCGGCCAGCGAACCGCGCATGTCTGTTTCGAGTGCAAACAAGGCATCGGCCCCCATCTCGGCGACCTCGGGCTGAAAGAAAAATCGGGCATAGTCCATTGCGACTTGTCGAGGACTGATAGAAGGATTCCAGCCGAGTTGCGACCAGAGATTTTTGTTGAAGTCATCGTGGACGCCATCCGAATAGGTCAGAAAACCGTCGGTAAAGGTGTAGTCCATCTTGTAGATCTGCGTGTAATCGACTGGCCGTGGGTTAACACATTCTCGCCCAAGTGTCAGGCCGAGTGCCGGGTCGAGCCAGGGGACGGGATACTGACAGCGGACCACATGCGTGATGTCGGGATACCAGCGTAACTGATACGGTTTTGGCAGTCGGCGACGTGTGTATTCCATCGGGGGGCTGCTGGGGCCCATCACCAACCCACCAAACCATTTTGGCTGCTGTTGTTCGAGATACTGATACAAAAAGTCGACATCGTCCGCTTTGAAATGTTGCAGCGACAACCAGATCTTGACCTGCGGATGATACTTGCTAGCGAGCTTGGCCATTCGTTCCAGGTGCGGCAAAAGAACATTCGCTTTGTTGTTACCAGGATCACCTCCCGGCACAAAGATCGCGTCGAGGCGTTTCACCTGCCGGTAAAACCCTTCCTGCTGAGCAAGAAACTCGACTTCTTTTGCTTCGTCCGGCAGATGGACCAGGACCGGAACCCAGATCCAGTGATCGAGATCGTACTTGTCGCAGAGTTCGGCAAACTTGAGGTTCATCTCGCTGCGCGGATACTTCATCAGCGGGTTCAGGGTCTCTTCCTGCCAGGGGATGTTTTCCACGGCATTGGCTCCGAAGATGACCATCTCGCGGAAGTATTGTTCGAACTGTTCATGTGTCCACGCATCCCAGCTGTTGGCGGTGTCGCGATAGCCAATCTGATGTCCACGCAAAGGGCGGTCAGGAGCCTCGGCCGCCTGAAAGTCAGCGGCAAGCGAAACTTCTCCCTGTTTCCAATTCAAGTTTCGCAGCAGCTTTCCGACTGCGAACATGGCTCCGCGTGCATCGTACCCGGTCACCGCCACAATCCGGGGTTGGCCGTTGGCGGGGGGAATGATCCGCAGCGAAAAGGCCTCGGCCTTCTGCGGGACGGATTCGAGTGCCGAGCGAACTTCCCCCTGCCAGGCGGGGGGGCGCGAAATGGTCGAGATGGCAATGATGGTGTCGGTCCCCTTGGGCCATTCCGAGCGGATCATCCAATTCACACCGGTCCGACGCGCGACCTCTTCCGTGAGAATCGTGGGTGCAATCTTTTCTGCTGCAGGACGTTCACCGGGGCCAATGACGACGACCGCTTTGGTCAGATCGATCGATTCGGCTCGTGCGGGAGTTGGCAGAACGATTGAGGCCAATAACAGGCAGATACTGATGGAGCGAAGCATCAAAAATTCCTTGTTCTGGTCGATTAACAAGCAGCAAGCCGGCGTGATTGAGATCAAGTCCGATAAAGAATCACGGTTCAGCCCGATCGTGATCCAGCTTTGAAGCGGTAAAACCAGCCGCGTCATTACCTGTTGAGCAGGGGACCAAGCCTAAGATTACAGGGAGTCGCGATCGAAGTCACGGCAAAGCCCTTGTTGGTGAAGAGCGAACCGATAACGTCTTCGACGAGCCGTTCGTTTATCAAGGTATTGTTCTTGCTGCCGCCACAAAATCGTTTTGGAAACGCTGGGCCTCGCTGAGGTGCTCAACCAGCCAGTTCCAGCCATCCATAATCTCCTGATATCGGGAAAGGTATTCCTTTTCCGATTTGGGAAACTTCACCCCTTTTTTCTGGACGGCGAGACGACTTGCCGGATTCGGGTGGCATTCGAAGCCCCGGCGGATCATCTCTTTGTCAGCGGGGAAAAATAACGCGATAATCCATGCTTCAGTCGACTTGGAAGGCGTGCAAAGAACCGCGTTAGCAGGCGTCTGCGTTTCACCAACCCACTTGAGCATCAACGTACGAAGCCGATCGGTCGTAGCGGACGCTGGCGGGCAGTTCACGGCGCAAGGGAGGTCGCTCACGAGTCCGTCGATGCCGCGATCGTTGTTTTCCGCCGGTAATACGCTCGCCACATCCGCATCGAGATGTAGAATTAAGATATCAGTGTTAACAAGTACCGGATTGTTCGAGAGTTGTCCCCCACGACCAACTGAATCCCGCATCCATTTCAGGACGCCTGACCATCCGCCACCCAATGTGCCGGCTTGGCCTTGGCCGGTAAAAGCGACACTGTCGTCAGGTTGAAGCAATTTCAAGTCGAAGGTTCTGCCGTTAAGCATGACTTCGATCGCCGCCTTAAGGACCAAATAGTCTGTGATTCCTTCTGACACCAGCCAGATTCTCAACGGGTTAGACATCTGGCATACCCCCGATCAGCTTGTTCATCCACATGCGAGACAGTGTCCAGCCCTGTTCGGACAGTTTCAACATCTGTTCGTTGACGACGACGCGACGCACATATGTTTTGCCGAGATTGTCTCGGTCGACCGTGAACAGTCGGACGCGATCGTCCTGGAGTGGCAGTCCGTCGAGGACCGCCGGATTGTGGCTCGTGATCAGGAACTGCCTCGCGGATTTCGAATCCGCGAGGATCCACTGCGCGAAGGCGGTCATCAGCCGCTTTGCAAGGCCTGGGTTGAGACCATGGTCTGCGTTATCAATCGCCATGATTGACGGAGCCTGGGGGTGAGCGGCGAGTACTGCCAAGAATAGGATATAGAGAGCCCCCTCGCTCGCATCGTATCCCGACAGGAGGTTACGACCCTGGGCCATAAATCGGTCTTCGAACGCGACAACCTTGGCGGTAGTCTGAGCTGCCGCCGAGAGAAAAAGTTCGGTCGCATGGCCCACTGAAAAGTTTTTGGCCCAGCCGATTAGCGGTGTCACTCCGTCAAGGATATCTTCAATGTGCTTGAATGGGGGTTTCTTGTTTTTAACTCGATTGAGTAACTCTTCTACCGCATCGGGCAGTCCTCCGCCTGACAACCCCAGCGGATGGCGAGGCTGCGTCTCGGGCGCGACGCCACGCAGGACCGGGGTCGTCGGCGTGTAGATGACATAGCTCTGCAAACGGCGAAGCAGTTGCAATGCCGGATCGTCTTTCAATAATTCGACGGCCTTGAGTGCTGCGAGACCCGCCTCCTTGTTGCCGGGATTGCTCATATTCGGCCCGCGGCTCGCAAGCTTGCGAGCCGCATCCTCCCAGAGTTCATGTTTGTAAAGCCACGCAGGGGATGGAGCGTCCAAGGGATTGTTCAAGGACACGTCGTAACGAACGTCGTCCGCTTTGCCGCTGAACCAGATATGTGAAGGTGCACGGCCGACCGTCACGGGAAAAGCCGATTTGTACAGGTTCGGGACGCCCGGCCGTACGCCCCGCTGCAAAAGGGTTTGATCATTGACCTTACCGTCCGCTGCAGCAGACAGGACACCGATCCCTTCAAGGATGTTGCTTTTTCCTGATCCATTCGCCCCCACAAATACATTCAGGCGACCGAGCTCAAGATCGAGATTCTCGATGGATTTAAAGGATTTAATGGAGATCGTTTTAATCATAGGTCGCTTTCAATTCGTTGTGAGTGTTCAAGTCGTGGGTGAGACGGGGTCCTGTCCAGAACCGGGTGGTCAAGGCATACACACTGGTGTCCCAGCGTCTCTCCGCTTTGGCGTTAATCCAACAGGTTTTACCGGAGTGCGGGCCGCTTCATCAACCAGATGTCGGTGACATAATGTCGGTCTCGCCAATTGAGATGGGATTCATCCGGGGTTTCCCAAGTCAGTTTGATTCGTCCGTCACGACTCACTTCCAGGGGAACCTCAAACACCTGTTCCGTCACCTTATCGAACGTT
>CAMBQP010000094.1 GCA_945869955.1 Schlesneria paludicola DSM 18645 | reverse complement strand
GGAATCTCGTCTTTCCATCGCAGGAGTTCATCAACAGCGTGATTTGTCAGGAACTGTTCACCGCATGCTACGGTACTTGGCCGCATGCGGGGGTACCGGAACAAACCTGATGCCAGTGACGACCATCGGGTGCAAGTCAGGATTGATCCCATTGAATATATCGCCGAGGGAATCGGGTTCGCAAGCAGGGGTTGGGCGTGCCGATGGGGTTCTCTTCCAGGGGCTACGGAAGAGAAGACGAAAAAACACAGGCTCGGTCCTCTTGCGAAGACCGAGCCTGCTGCTTAGCGTCATCGTTAGGATCGAAAGGAATCCTGGACGAGACAGTGGCCGTCTGTAGACAGCCCGTCGACCGCTGTCAGACGTTGCCACCTCGCTGGCGTTTACTGTCGGAATCCACTAGATCACCTCCCTTTCATGAAAAGGTCACCCGCTTCGACTGGACAGCCAGTGCCAGTCACCTCGCGGCTTGTCGTGCCCTGTCGCGTACGTTGCCGCGACCCACGGGAGGATCATTTCCCGAAAGCTTGGTTTCGGCAAGGGAAAAAATGAAAAAAAACGCCATTTTTCAGAAAGTGGCGGGGATCAGAAGTCTGTGCGGATTTGTGCAGCATGGGGATGTTTCGACAGTCCATGATGCAATTCCAGCCCAATAATCACGAGCTTGCGATGCTTTTGCTGGAAGTCCATTTCCAGTTCCTGCAGTTTTTCCATGACCGTATGATCGACAAGCTGGGTGGCGGAGAGGTCGAGGATGACAGAACGGTCTGCAGCGATCGAGTGAATCATTCTTCGCAATCCGATCCAGGTACTGAAGACCGCCGCGTTTTTCACCGTGACCAGAGTGGTGCTGCGATCGGGTTCCGTGACTTCGATATCTGGCGTAAACAATGAGCTGATTGGTGCGCCGTTATAAATATGAAACGCGGCTTTGACCGCAATTCCCATTCCGACACCAATTAACAAGTCGGTTGCCAGGACACCGATGATGGTCGCAACGAAGATCGCGAGTTGTTCACGGCCAACCCGATACATGTGAATGAATTCATAGGGGGATGCCAGCCGATAGCCGGTGAACACCAGCATTGCGGCCAGCGAGGCGTTCGGGATTAACTTGATCAGTTGTGGAAGTAATGCCACGAAGACCAGCAAAAACAGACCATGGAAGAGATTTGCGAACCGGCTGCGCGCGCCGTTATCGATGTTGGCCTTGCTCCGGACGATTTCCGAAATCATCGGCAATCCCCCGACGAACGAGGCCACCGTATTGGCGATTCCCACACCCAGAAGATCGAGGTTGAAATTGGACTTGCGTCGATACGGATCCAGCAAGTCGACTGCCTTGGCACTAAGCAGGGATTCTAACGTTCCTACGAGGGAAAACATGAGAATAAACTGCAGGGCGTGGTAAAGGTGATCACTTTCAAACGCTCCCGTGAAATTGGGGAACGCGAGCCCCTGACGGATGTCGTTCGGCACATTGACGAAGGCGTTGGACTCGAGTTTCGTCGAGAAGTAGTATCCCAGCAGGATTCCCACAGCCACGACGACGAGCTGCGCCGGAAGTTTCTTCAGCCAACTGATTTTCTTCGGCATCACCGCCCAGAAAATCATGATTGCTAGACAAGCGAATCCAATCATGGCGACTTCCGGTTTGAGGTGCTGGATCGCCGCGGGAATCGCCCCAATCACTTTCAGTGGTTCTTTTTCTTTGGTTGGATTACCGATCATCGCATGGAACTGTTTGGTGGCAATCATGATGCCAATGGAAGCCAGCATGCCATGTACGGCGGCGGTCGGAAAGAATTCGCTTAAGATCCCTGATCGAAAAATCGCCAACACGATTTGGACCAATCCAGCGATGACGCCGACGGCGAGGGCCATATGATAGGCTTCCGAGTCGGCGATGACGTCCAGGCCTCCGGTATGGCCAAATCCATCGACACAACCGAGCACAATCACGATCATCCCTGCGGCAGGCCCTTTGATCGTCAATTCAGAATTACTGATCCAGGGGACCAGTATTCCACCGATGATTGCGGTGAAAACTCCGGCGATCGGGGGATAGCCGCTCGCTTTGGCGATTCCCAGGCAAAGCGGCATTGCGATCAGAAAGACCAGGAATCCAGATTTGATATCCGCCGAGAAATTCTCACGGAAACCGGATATCCCAGGTTTCGGAACTGCCTTGGGTGCCTGCGACATGTCGTCTTTGCTTTCCATTCGGACGTGGCTCAACTGAAGAATTGAATTCTGCTGAATTCATTCTCGGCTCATCCTCACATTGTCGCGAGTTTGGAGGCTGCCGTAAGCTCACTCCCCGCTGAAAAGCTCTTAAGGTTTTCGTCGCCGAGGCTCGTCGGTTTCCTTCGTGGCACTCTGCAGTCCCTCCATCTCTTCGGTCAGCAAACGGATTTTTTCGCCGCCAAGGTGGACATTGATCAACGTGCTCGCATCATCACACATCCGTTGGATGCGGGCTTCGGCCCCCTTGTCGCGGTTCTTCTTCGCTGCTGCGACTCCCGCGACACGAACGGCGGTTAACCGGTCACGCAGCGTGCTGACGCTTTCCCGTTCTTTGATCAGCGTCAACTTTTGGTTGACGGTGGTCCAATCGTCTTTTTTGGCTGCGGCACGAATCGTCTCGACGGCTGTCGTGCGGAGTGCGACCGCATCAATGATTTCCCCTTGCAGCATCTGTAGATCCGCTTCGGCGGCCAATCGCGTCGTATCATCCGAGACTTCCAAATGAGCGGTGGTGGCCGCTCCAGGGACAAAAGGGACTCGTGCCAGCAGATGCTGTCCGCTATAGGCAAACAGCCAGACCAGTCGATGTTCCTGATCCGCAGAAATCAGGCAGAGCCCACGTCGGTCGGTCAGTTTTTCATCGAGCAGCGTTGCCAGAGGATCGATTTCCGGGTGCTCGTCCGAGGGACGAAGCAGAATCGGACTGGTTCGAATTTCCAGCCGATGACCGACCAGCGGACGCGGAGGTTTGGTTTGAGTCAATAACTCGAGTTCCGTCAGTTCTTCCTGTGGCCGGAGCGCGACAACGAGCGTATCGATTCGGCCCCGTTTCTTTCCTCCCAGGGCCATGCGTAATCCGCTTTGCACGGTTCCGCTGACACGCGATCCTTCGACCTCGTCGACGGTGATAAATGTCCACGGGATCGTCTGCAATTTTTCGATCGCTTTCTCTTTATTTCGGTAGGCCAGCAAGGGGACCAGCACTTCACCTTTGACGAGTTGTTCGAACGACGGATCGGGTGCGGTCAGTTCTCCAGCACGCATCCGAATTCGTACGGCCCGATCATTGACCTGTTCCACAATTCCCATGGGACGAAACAGGTCGCGACTCAGTCGCACCAGGGCCACGGCGAGATCACGTTGATCCAGGACATCGACCGAGACGAGGCGGGTTTCGGACTGAACCTCGGGCTGCCAGGAGCGAAGACTGATCCGCCACCCGACCGGGAGCGCGTTAATGGCCGCAATGAACCAGATATCCGCCGTTTCCTGGGGGTGATGCTTTTTCAGTGTCCCCAGATCCAACCGACCCAGCCCTCGTTGATTCACCGGCCCCAGCCAGTCAATTTCGTTGACATCGAGTTGCCAGAGATCACCGATGCAGCGTACCGCCGTCTGGCGCACTTCGAGCAGGATCGCGTCTCTTGAGCGGGCATCCAGTTGATCCGCATCAAACGCGACCTGCAATTGAACGACATAGGGGCGTCGCTCGATGGCTCGATCCTCAACGGGCGCCAATGCTTCTGCGGCGCCAAGCGTTCCTTCCACCACTACGGCCATGCCGCAAAGGAGTATCAGCCAGATTTTGCTACCGCTCAGCAAACCAGTCATCAGGGATTTTCCTGTGGATACCAGGACTGCAAGGTCCAGCGTTCAACATCGTGAAAAGCATGCATCAATCGTGGGGGAAGGCCGATCAGGTTTCGCCTCGTGACAAAAAACTCGTCAATTTCCCATAATGGGATGTAACGAGTTTCAATCAACAGTTCCGTTTCGATTCGTTGCAGCAGGCTGATCGCCGACCCCCAGTCATTGACCTGTTCCAGATCCAGTAATTGCCGCCGAACACGCTCGGGAAGTGGTCGCAACGACTCGACGCTTGTCCCTCCATGAACGGTCAGCAATGGCCAGAGCTCGGACAAGGGTTCGACAATCCGTGTTGAACGGTAGGCGAGATCCCAGTGACTCTCGGTGAGATCCGCTTGGGGATCGACCAACTGAACCGTGATACCAACTCGACGCCAATGTTCGATCATCTCGGTTGCTGCTGCGTGGACTTGGGGATCCGGTGCGCAGACCAGGTGGAGTACTGGCAAGTCGCTGCCGAGGTGTTTTTTGGCGGTCATGGTCAGGGCCGCAGCTCGTTGGGGATCGTAGGGGGGAGCGCGTAACATTCGATTAAAGCCGTAGCTATTCGTGGGGAACGGGGACGAGGTGACTCGTGCATACTGTTTGCTGGCACCGGAAAGAATCGCTTTTTCGACCAATTCCTCTCGCGGAAGCGCCAGCGTTAAGGCTCGCCGCAATTGTCCATCTCGCAGGGGGGGTGAATCAGGGTTAAAGACGATCAGGTGTGAAACGGGAAGAGCATAGGGCTGCACAAAAAAACGATTATCATCCTGCAAACCTTTCACATCGTGCAGGTCGACCTGCGGGAGCCCAACGACCTCGCCGCGCAATAACCCCTGCAAGGCATGCTCCCACGAGTCATAGCGGACTGCGACGATCTCATCGACATGCCGCGTTTTTGTGTTGGCTGGCTGAGGTCGAACGCGTCGATAAGCAATCTGTTTGTCCTCGCGACGAAACTCGTAAAACCGCTGACGTCCGAATTCGGTCAGTGCAGCTGTAGGAGGATCGGGATTTAAAGCCTGTGGATCGGTGACAGAGACGGGAAAGGGGAACAGCGATTCCAGCCGTAGCGGCAAGCGTCGGAAAAAAATGGTGAATTGTGAGGGGGACTGCACGTCAACGCGCTCGATCGCACCGGCCAATCTCGCATCGAATACTGAGGTGGTGGGGTCGATCCTGGCGGATAATTCGTGCTGAATATCGGCAGCGGTAATGACCGGGCGCGCCTCCCAATCGGCACGTTTTAATCGCAAGGTAAACTGGACTTGTCGCCCCAAATCCTTGGGTTCCCAGGATTCCATCACCGTCGACCGATACCGGACGCCTCGTTCATCAACCCGGACCGGTTCAAACAGGGGTTGAAGCGTTAGCCCGTTGACTGCCGCCTCGGCCGCCGCCTCGAAGGGATAACTTGTCTGTTCACCCGGCAGTCGCAAGACTCCGAGGCGAACACTTTGAAAGCGATCATTCAATTCACGGTGTGCCTCTTTTAATCCTGCTGTATCAGGCCAGATACGCGCCGCCCGATCCACGAGCAGTGCCGCTCCAACCGCGTCCCCGTCTGTCGCAGCGCTGCGGGCCGCAGCAATGAGGGTTGACGTTTTTTCCGCCAGAGTCGCCCGCCATTTTTCCGCGATCGGATGTTGAGGATCCCGATCGGTCAATCGCCTGAGAAAGAACCGCGACTGACGAAAATCTTCTCGCCCGACCGCATCCGTGATCAGACGGTCGACAACCGCGCCGAGGCTGGCGGATAAATCGGCATAGGACCGATTGCGGTCCCACAAATCTTCGAGCAGCAGCAGGGCCGATTCGTGATCACCGCGCTGCGAACGGAGGGCCGCGTCTTTGAAGAGCAGTTTCTGGCTGGTCTCATCGAATCGTGGCCAGCTCTTGCTGATTTTGAGCGGCGGTGGAGCTGGGAGGGTATACCGAAACCTCTCTTCGGCTGTAGCCGCAGCCGCCTCGTCCTGCTTGTTGGATTGATAGGCATCCGCAAAACGAAGGTTGTTTTCTCGATTCCGCCGATCAACAAACAGTAATAGATCATAGGCCAGCGGGATCGCCTCTTCATCAATCAACAGATTGGCTCGACGCAGGACCAAGTCTTCGAAGTATTCGATTTTCTGGATGAACTTGGTTTCCAGCACATAGTCGGGATCCTGGTCGGGGCCTGGGTCAAGGAGGGTGAGGGGCAACCGCTGCAGTTGTTTGCGTCGTTCCTTGAGCTTCTCGACCCCCTCGGTAAAAGATGCTTTCCCTTTGAGATGGCGTTCGTATTCGTTATTAAGGATCACCAGGGTCTCGGGCCGCGGTCCGACGGGTTCAACGACGAGCACATCCATTGTCTTCAGCACGATCCAGTCGAACGGCTTGGCTTGCAAGAGTTCCCCGGCGGTGGGGAGTTCGAGATCCGAGTATTTCAGCAGTTGCAGTTCCCCATCCCCCCCCTTGGACTTGGTCACAGGATTGGTGGGGACAGGATCGTCCGAATCGGGGTCATCCGCGGCAGTCACTGGCCTGACGATTCCTGCAGCCAGCGTCCCCAGGACGAGCCAGACCGCAAGCCAGCGCAGTCTGGTACTGGGAGGATTTGAATGGCTGGACGAAAAACAGCAAGAACTCGCCGCGCTTCCGCTCCGATTCTGGCAACGGGAACCGACCGCTGGTCCCGTTTGGTGGGAGCGGATCGGATTGGGGAGCAGCATTTTTGCTGGGATAAAAGTCATGCAGATTCTTCGAAAGCAACGAGAGAACGACCATTTCTTTATACGAAACCTGGGCCGAATTGTCTCGGGTTTTTCCGGAAAATCAGCAAATCGAAAGAACTTAGCTCTACGCCATTTCGCATTAATTCGCGCTAAAGTCGGGTGGAAACTTGCGAGATTTTGGCTGCACTGCGTCTCGAGCCTCCCCTTGCAGCACGCCGAGCAGTTTCAGGCTGCGTGAATCGACATCGAGATCATCCATGAATTGCTGGGAATGTTCTGGTGGCAGGGGGACAGCCCCCAGAATAATGTCGCAGAGGGTTTGCAACGGCAAATCCGACGACGCGGAAAGAAAGAGTTTTTTGAGGGGGATTTCCGGAAAAAGTTGACTGAAGAGTGACACCAGTTCTGCGGCACGTTCCTGACGATCATAGGTGGGGGTTGGTTCAAGATGCTCCTGACAAATATCGACGTGACCGAGCCGATAAGGAAGATCGGCCGGTTGTTCGAAGGCCAGTTTGACTCGTGCCAATCCGCGCAACACCAGATAGTAGCGTCCGTCTTCGAGTTTTTCATGGGCGATGATCTTCCCCAGTCCCATGATTTGGTGCAGTGGTAGGTTGGCCGTTGAGGAAGCGGATTTTTGCCATCCCGGTCGCGTCAGTGCCATGGCGATCATGCGTTCCCCATCGAGCGCATCCGTCACCATCCGACGATATCGTGGCTCGAAAATATGCAACGGCATCAGGGCGTGCGGAAACAAAACGACATTCGGTAATGGAAACAAGGGTACGAGCCCCGAAAAGCCCTCCAGATCTTCATCGAATTCCCACGAGTGCGTCATGATCTCTGTCCTTCCGAGACATAGCGAATTTTCGGAACGAGTTCATCGCGAATACCCACAGTCGTCGGATAAGCCTCGGTATTGTCGAGGAGTTCCTGAAAACATTGACGGAAATCCAGCAGAAACAGGGACAACTGGATCCCCATGAATTCGTCGCCGAAGAGATCCAGATTTTTGTGGGCAGACAGATACAGTTTTTTTGCCCCACCAAAGTTCTCATTGCCGAAATGAAACAGAGCAACCGCGGCCTGGATCAGTCCTTGCAGGAACTTGCGATCGGCTCCAACGGTTTCGGACCAAAGCTCTTCGAGCACCTCGTGGCATTCAAAGAATTCCTCATCGTTGAAGAGACGTAGCCCTTCGCGATATTGTTCAGGAAATTCTTCTGTCACGATTTGCACTCTCCTTTTCAATCTGTCGATGCAAGGTGGCCAATTTATGGCGATTTTCAGTGGGTGCCGACGGCGAGCATCCCGTTCCACGATGATTGCTGGATTTCAAGAATCCTACGCCCCACTTGAAAACGTTTTCAGCCAGAATCGACCTCACTCTAGATTCTAGCGAAATTCATCAACCACAGTCCACGATCAACGAATAAGAATTACTGCAAACTTCCATGGCAAAAAAACGTTTAAAAAAAGTCGTCGATGAAAAGCCACGGCGTGTGCAGCGATTGATTGAGTCGCTCCGAACGACCTACCCGGTCGCATTATGTGCTTTAAATCATGAGTCTCCGTTTCAGCTTCTCGCCGCCACGATTCTGTCCGCACAATGTACGGATGAACGGGTGAACCAGGTGACACCGCAGCTGTTTTCCCGGTATCCCACCCCGCAGAAGCTCGCCAAAGCGGTCCCCGAGGAACTGGAGCAGGTGGTTCAATCGACTGGTTTTTTCCGCAATAAAGCGAAAAATCTGATTGGAATGGCACAGGCAGTGGTCGAGCAGCATCAGGGTGAACTCCCCCGAACGCTGGAAGAATTGGTGCAACTCCCCGGCGTCGGCCGCAAAACGGCCAATGTGCTGCTGGGGACCGCGTTTGGAATTCCCAGCGGTGTTGTGGTCGACACCCATGTCAGCCGAATCAGTCAACGCCTTGGGATCAGCAACGGCAAGAGTGCCGAACAGATTGAGCGAGATCTAATGCAGCTCGTTCCGCAGGACGAGTGGATCAACTTTTCCCATCGATTGATCCACCATGGCCGCCAGGTTTGCAACGCACGACGTCCGAAATGTGCCGAATGCTCGTTGCGGACGGATTGTCTGCGTGTTGGGCTACCTCCCTTGCCAGATTGACATGTCTCCTGTTGCGGGTAGAATTGCGGAACCGCTCATCCTTCCTGCTCTTCCGCGGGCGAACCGAGTGGAAACACGTGAGATCTTGATCCGAGTGAGTCACTCGCCCGATCGTTTCCGTGCATGGTTCGTCACGATGAACGCCAGACTTGTGGCAAAACAAAGGATTCCTACCGGCCTGCCGGAAAAGAATCTTCGCGGAATTATGAGCTGTTCCCTGGCATTGATATGCGGGGGCTCATGGGTGTCCTGAAAATTGGCTACGTCGTTTTGAAGGAGAGATGGATGATGGTTCCTACGCTGGCCTTTATTCTGGGCCCCGCTGAGATGATTTTTGTTGGAATCATCGTTTTGGTTTTATTCGGCAGTCGCTTGCCCTCGGTCATGCGGTCGTTGGGGCAGAGCGTGACCTCGTTCAAAAGTGGACTGAACGATGACTCTGACGATCAGCCAGATCCGAATTTGAATCAGAAGAAAAAGTAAGCGACTCGCACGTCGTCGCATTTCCATACCGTTCCCGATTTGTCGTTTTTCCGTAGGAGAGCCCTGATGTTCCCGATCGCATTTATTGGTAGTCTTGGCCCGGCAGAAATGCTGTTTGTCGGCATTATTGCCTTGTTGCTGTTTGGCAAAAAACTCCCCGAAGTGGCACGCAGTCTTGGCAAGGGAGTTATTGAATTCAAGAAGGGACTTCGTGGCATCGAAGACGACATCGACACCAATGTCTACTCGCCACGCAATGACGCCAGCAGCAACCCGCGTCCGACCCCCATCGACGAGAGCGTTGTGACCTCGGCCCCGAAGTTTGAGCCACCCAAAACTGAACCGACCGAATCACATCACAGTGAGACGTTTTCACAGTGAGACGTTTTCAACGCCAAGCTTTTTCCGACGAGTGAATTGTCACCACCGGTCAATCTGGGCAAAATCTCGGGATGACGACATCACGATGCGTTCGTCGTGCGGTGACGAGTCCTCGGGAACTTTTCGTGCCAGGATGCTTGTCTTCTGTCCCGTTGTCTAAAACGAATCGCTTTGTCAAAAAAGGAACATGATGTATTCCGTAAAAATGATGTTGGGTGTGGTCGCTCTCGTGGGTTTAGGGATGGGTCTGGGTTGGGTCATCAAGCCCGTACAGGCCGCACCAGAAAAACCCAACTTCGTATACGAGTTGCGAACCTACACGACAGAACCCGGTCGGTTCCCTGCACTGCAAGCACGCTTTCGAGACCACACGGTCAAGCTGTTCGAGAAGCACGGCATGAAGAATGTCGTGTACCTGACCCCGATTGATGGCGAGGGAAAACCGGTCGACAACAAGCTGGTCTATCTGCTGGCCCACAAGAGTCAGGCTGCGGCAAAAGCCTCGTTTGATTCGTTCCGCCAGGATCCCGCTTGGCAAGCAGCACGAGACGCATCGGAAAAAGACGGAAAAATTCTCGCCATTCCGCCTGAATCCCAGTTTTATGTCCCGACCGATTACTCGCCACTCAAGTAGTACGCGGGATTTCAGAAAAGATTTCATGACGAATCCGCCCCCTACGATTGCCTGGATTGGAGATGCCTCAACGGGGCATCTCCAATTGATCGACCAGACCTTATTGCCGGTCGAGTACCGTGAGCTCCGTTGTACCACTGTCGAGATCGTCTGGGAGGCGATCAAAACACTCCGCGTACGTGGTGCACCGGCGATCGGTGTCTCGGCTGCGTATGGTGTCATCGTCGGCTGTCAATCGGCCCGAAGTCTTTCCATTAGCGAATTCCGTGATCGACTGAAGCAAGTGGTTCAGTATCTGGCCGAGAGTCGACCGACGGCGGTGAATCTCTTCTGGGCTTTGGACCGGATGCAGCGAACCGCCGACGAATCGATGGGGCTAAGCTCCCCTGAATTGCTCGAACGACTCTTCGTCGAAGCCACGAACATTGAAAACGAAGATCGTGCCATGTGTGCCGCGATCGGACGATTCGGCAAACCCTTGCTGAGTGGTTGTTCCGGCGTCCTGACTCATTGTAACACCGGGGGTTTGGCAACGGCCGGTGACGGAACGGCACTCGCGGTCATTTTTGCTGCTGCCGCTGAAAATCCCGCCTTGAAAGTGTATGCCGACGAGACCCGTCCGCTGCTACAGGGGGCCCGCCTTACCGCGTGGGAACTGATGCAGCGCCAGATCCCCGTCACCCTAATCTGTGATTCCATGGCAGGTTGGGTGATGCATGAAGGCCGCGTCCAAGCGGTGATTGTGGGAGCTGATCGGATCGCTGCCAATGGTGATTCCGCCAACAAAATTGGTACCTATTCGCTCTCGATTCTCGCCAAAGCCCACAACATTCCGTTTTACGTTGCCGCCCCGTCCTCCACGTTTGATTTGACAATCGAAAGTGGCAAGCAAATCCCCATTGAGGAACGGGCCTCGACCGAGATCACGCATTCGTTTGGTCGGCAAACGGCCCCCGAGGGTTGTGGTACTTACAACCCTGCTTTCGATGTCGCTCCGGCAACCCATATTTCTGCACTGATTACCGAAAAAGGGGTGATCCAACCCGTGACATCAACCCGAATTCGTGAGGTCTTACAGTCCTGATCTTTACCGTCGTGATCGGGAATGGATGGCGGTAAGCTCATTGGGGATCGCTTCCATGAAACGATCTCCGCAGAGATGATGGATGGAATGACCCAGCAAGGAGACTTTTCGAAATGCCGCGATTGTTCATCCTCGGTTTTCTCGCTGCGACGTTATTGCTGGCTCTGACTCGTCCCACTGCACAAGCCAACGATCCGGTGGCGGATGCGCTGAAGTCTGACCCCAAGCCGGCGGGTGAGTTAATCCCTTTAAACAAGGGTGAGACGGTCCTGCTCGATGCCAAGGGAAAGAAACTGCTGCTCAAATCCGAAGTCGTCCTGCGGGAAGGACTGCTGGAATTGCTGGTTTGCCTTAAGCGAACCAAAGAGCACGAGTCGATCCTTTCGGTCGATGCTCCCGCTCAGATTATCCATGCAGGCTTGTTGGCACTCGGTGCCAAACAGGGAAGCCCCGTTCGCTGGCAACCCGAATTCCAGGCGGCAACCGGACAACCGATTGACATTTTTTTTACTTGGACCGATGAGGATGGAAAACTTCATCGCGACCCTGGTCAATCCTGGGTGCGGCATGCGACCCGTCGGTATTTTGTCGAAAAACTGGACCCGGTTCCCAAGGGTTTCAAGCTTCCTGTTGAGAGTGAACTCAAGTGGGATTCACGCAATGGAGAGCTCTTATGGTATGGGCACATGTCGGCGGCCCAGCGGGACGAGACCCTGAAAATCGCGGACGATGCCGCATTTCAAAAGGCGATCAAATCGTTTTATCAGCAATCACAGATTCGGGCGATGGATGCCAGTTGGGTCTTTGCCGGTAGCTATTTTCTGACGGATGAAAAGACCGGAGAAAAGTTCTATCAGGCAGAATCCGGGGATTTGATCTGTGTCGCAAATTTCGCCACGGCAACGCTGGATCTCTCGGCAACGAGTACCGCCACCAACGATGATCTGATGTTTGAAGCCTTTACCGAGCGAATTCCACCGCTGGGAACAAAAGTGACCATCGAACTGATACCGAATTTCAAGCCGCAGCCAAAAACCAAGGGGCTGAATCCCGCCGTAAAGAAAGGTGAATAATCGACCAGAGCCTTTTGCGGAAACGACCTGTTGTGGACAGCGCACAATGATTGCCGAGTTTTTTGAGTTACTCGCAGGCTGGTTTGCACTCGATACGTGGATCGTAATCACGGGTGCCCTCGCAGCGATGTCCTGCGCCTTGCCGGGGACGTGGCTGCTGCTCAGGCGACAATGCCTGCTGGGAGACGCCCTCAGTCATTCCGTCCTTCCTGGAATCGTGCTGGCGTATCTGGCCATGCACGGGCTGGAAGCAAATCACTGGATGTCCCCAACCTCCGGATCACGTCATCTGATTTTGTTTCTTGGTGCGGCCCTTTCCGGCATTTTTTCGGCGATCGTGACCGAACTGATTCAGCGCTGGGGACGCCTCGACCGTGGTGCGGCCATGGGGGTCGTGTTTACAACCCTGTTTGCGCTGGGGTTACTGCTGATCCGGCTCTTTGCGGACAAAGCTCATGTCGATCCCGCCTGCGTTTTGTATGGAAGTCTCGAAACCTCGGTTTTGATTCCGCTTGCGGCAAACATCCCGATTCCTCAGGCGGCTGCAGTCAATCTGGGGATGCTGCTGCTCAACGGCATCCTGGTGATCGCATTCTTTAAAGAACTGCGATTAAGCACGTTTGACCCCGGCTTGGCGACCGCGCTGGGGCTGCGTGCCGACTGGATCCAGTTCGTATTGATGGGGGTCACTGCCGCCACACTGGTCGCCGCATTTGAAAGTGTCGGAGCGATTCTCGTTATCGCGATGCTGATCGTCCCCGCCGCGACTGCACGACTCCTCACCGATCATCTCGGGACGATGCTGATCCTGAGCCTATTGATTGCCGCCTTGAGTGCTCTGGCGGGGCACGTTTTGGCATTAACCCTGCCGACGATGCTGTTTTCGCGTCTCGGTTATCCCGATGTTCGTGATGCAAGTACCGCCGGAATGATGGCGGTGGCCGGAGGGGGCTTTTTTCTGCTCGCCATTCTGGGAAGCCCCCGACATGGGGCGCTCCGCCGTGTGATCGACCAGATTCGATTGCGAGTCCGGATCGCGGGTGAGGATTTATTGGGAAGCCTTTATCGCCGGGAAGAAGCGAGCCTTGCGGGGCGAGACACCGAAGTGGCTGTCACTCAGGATCCCCTCTGGGGGAGATTCCTCGCAGGACTGGCACAAAGCAGACTCCGACGACGAGGTTTGGTCACCGGAACGGCAGCAGCGACGCGATTAACGGACCAGGGGCGCGAGCGAGCCCAAAGCCTGGTTCGGTCGCACCGACTGTGGGAATCCTACATGGCTCGCCATTTTGACCTTCCAGGAGATCATTTGCATGCCTCGGCCGAGCAGGTAGAGCACTTTGTTTGTCACCAGCTTCAGAGCGAATTGGCCGCCGAACTCGATCAACCCTCGCTGGATCCGCATGGAAAAATGATCCCCGACGAAGTGGCCCCGCCGTTCGCCCGTTGACATGCAATTCGTTGGGGCCGAGGCGAACAACGTATCCGGGGTGAAGGGTTTCTTTTTCTCAAGCGATTTTCGCTGACGCATTGACACAAGTTGTTTTTGGAAAGGCCATTTGCGGTGATTTCGCCCCCAGAAAATCGTTATGCCAAACGGCACGGATTGTTTCCACTCGCCTGAATAGACTTGCTGCATATTGAACGAAATTTCAATTTTTTTTAAATATGGATTTGTTATTCAACCGGTGTTGGATAGGGAAATTTTCAGAGAAAAACCGTGAAGGCCTCGGACATTTGTGTCTCATTCCCCGGAAAATTGGAGTCGATCAAAAATGGCGAACTCAGCTTTTTACCCGATTCACCACCCCTTTCTTTACAAATCGACTACAAATTACGGATGGCTGACGAGCGAGCCAATCGAGCCATCGGCCGCCTTCAAGCAATCATTCCCGCGCTCCCAAATCCGGCACTGATAACTCCAAGAGGCGAAAATCCTTGAAGAGGTCACCGGATTCAAACGGAATCGCCGTTTTATTGCAAAGGAAATCGTGGAAATGATCACACGAGTTCATGATACCGATATTTAATCCTCAGCCAGCATTCATCAGGAAATCGGCTGGAAGCTGGACGGCACGATCAGACATCCAAGAGACCCTCGCGGGCCCATTGGAAGTTTGATGGCGAGGAAATCAGGCCGTCTTAAACACTTTGGGCATTGACCGATTAATCCCACCATCCATCGGGATCAGTGCAGCGAGCTTCTTGACGATGTCATCGGAACGAATCCCCTCCGCTTCCGCGTTGAAATTGATCAAGATACGGTGCCGCAGCACCGGAGCCGCCACCGCTTGCACATCTTCAATGCTGACGTAAGGGCGGCCATGCAGGACCGCTCGAGCCTTGGCACCGAGAATCAGATATTGGCTCGCCCGCGGACCAGCCCCCCAACTGACGTACTGTTTCACAAAATCAGGCCGGTCAGGCCCTTCACGCGTCAATCGGGCAAACTGCATCGCATAACGAATGATCGAGTCAGCTACCGGAACTCGGCGTACCAGTTGCTGCAAACTCAGCCATTCGTCATAGCTCAAGACTTTTTCGATCGTGATCGGATTGGTAATCGTCGTCTGACGCACGATTTCAAACTCTTCCTCTTCCGTCGGATAGTCCACGCGAATTTCAAACATGAACCGATCGAGCTGGGCTTCGGGAAGAGGGTATGTCCCTTCCTGTTCAATCGGGTTCTGCGTCGCCAGCACGAAAAAGGGATTCGGAAGCTTGTGCCGTTTTCCACCCGCCGTTACCTGATGTTCTTGCATCGCTTCGAGGAGCGCCGCCTGGGTCTTGGGGGGCGTTCGATTAATCTCGTCGGCCAGCAAGACGTTGGCGAAAACGGGTCCAGGAATGAACTTGAATTCCCGCGTTCCGCTCAATTTGTCTTCCTGGATGACCTCGGTTCCAGTGATGTCGGCGGGCATCAGATCCGGAGTAAACTGAATCCGATTGAACGAGAGATTCAAGGTTTCCGATAAGGTGCGAACCATCAGCGTTTTGGCTAGGCCGGGGACACCCACCAGCAGCGCATGCCCCCCAGCCAGCATCGAAATCAGCAACTCTTCCACCACCGCTCGCTGACCAATAATGACTCGTCCAAGTTGATCCACGATACGACGATAGGCAACCCCCAGCCGTTCGACGGCTGCAAGATCGCTTTCACTCGGTTCTGAGTTGGGTGGAGAAATTTCTGTCACGCGAAAAGCTCCGGTCTAAAAAATCGGGACGCTGGTCCTGGCCGCTGGTAAGGGGCACGCTTCAACATCTGGTCATTTTGCACCCAGTCATTTTCAACCCAGTCATTTTGCCGCATTCTGGAAGGTATAGATTCCGCGGCCCGTGGGACTGACAATCATAAAGTAAACTTCACCCGCTTCATCTTCACCAAAGCTGATGACGGGCAAGGCGGCTCCCTCGTAAGGAATGGGATGGTTGGCGAGAACCGCCTTCTTCTTTTCGTCATACTTCAGTGCCCAAATTCGACCCGAGACGTAGTCGGCGTACAAATAATGACCGACCAGTCCCGGAAACTTCTTTCCACGATAGACGTGACCGCCGGTGATCGACTTGCCGATGTCGTGATTGTATTCAAAGATCGGATCAACCAGGCCAGGTCCACTCCCCGTGCTATTCGGAGCGAATTCGTGCTTGGATTCACGCAGGTTCCAGCCGTAGTTCCCCCCCTTGGTGATCAGATTGATTTCTTCCCAGAGGTTCTGACCCACATCAGCGGCCCAGAGCTGCCCGGTCGCCCGGTCGAAGGACATGCGCCAGATGTTACGGATGCCATAGGCGTAGATTTCAGGACGAGCAATCAGTTGCTTATTCGCAAAACGACCAATGAATGGATTGTCTTTCGGGATCGCGTACTCCAGCTTGCCGTCTTTGTGATCCACATCGATTCTCAGGACTTTGCCCAGCAGAGTTTGCAGGTTTTGCCCGTTGCCATGTGGATCGTTTCCTGCACCGCCATCACCGATGGCAATGTACAGATATCCGTCCGGACCAAAGCAGATCGTCCCCCCCTTGTGGTTCCAATACGGATGGTTGACCGACATCAAGACTTCTTCACTCGCGGGATCCGCCTGGTTGGGATTCTCTTTTGAAACCTTGAATCGCGAGACCACGGTCGTATGGGATTCTTCCTGAGTCGTATAATACACGAAGAACTCGCCGTTGGTCTTGAATTTGGGATGGAATGCCAACCCGAGTAGCCCCTCTTCGTTTTCTTTATCGATGTAGGCCACTTTGTTGGACATATCGAGGAAGACCGAAGTCTCTTTCGAGTCTTGCTTGAAGACGTGGATGATCCCCTGCTGCTGCGGTACGAACATCCGGTTTGAACCATCGCCGGCGTGGGTCAACAGGATCGGTCGCAGCGGAGCCGCTTTTCCGTCCTCGGTTTCGGCTTGCCATCCCGACCACTTCAGATCGGCGAATGCAACAACAGGTTCGAGCTTCAGTGGCGATTCGTCGATCTGCGCCAGCAAAGCCCCACAGAAACATGCCTGAATCACGGCGGCGAACATAACGAGCGATTTCACAGTGCATCAATCCCTGCAAGTAAACGGAGAACAAAACGAGTACCACCCCGATGGATGCCTCGGCAGATTTCACTGAAATAACATCAGTTGAGCCCCCAACGCAACCGTACTGGGTCCAACCGTCACAGAATGAACCGAGTCGATGGCCACGTTGACGCTTTACTATTGCAGGCATTACGCATTTAATCCAATCCTCGCTCGTCAGTCGCCTTCCAATTGGACTTGCTCACCGATGCCCGAAATCATCCGTCCGTTTCAACTCGACAAACATCCTCGCATCGCCGTGATCGATTTTGATGGCACGCTCAGCCTGATCCGATCCGGCTGGGTCGAAATCATGGTGGACATGATGTTTGCCGAACTCCGTTCTCTCAGCGGTTCCAGGGAATCCGACTCGGAGCTGACCGACTATATTCGAAATTTCGTGCTGAATTTGAATGGTCGTCCGACAATTTATCAAATGGATTACTTCGTCGGTGCCGCCCGGGAACGGGGTGGCAAGCCCGAGTCACCCGAATTCTACACGCAAAAATTTCTCGATACTTTGATCGCGAAATCCGAAGAACGGATTACGGCGTTGAAGTCAGGCCACCTGACAACAGACGACCTGATGGTCCCTGGGACACGTGCCTTGTTGACCGACTTGCAATCGCGCGGGGTGCAAATGACGCTGGCGAGTGGAACGGCGGTCGTCAACGTCAAACGGGAAGCAAAACTGCTGGAAATTGATCATTTTTTTGAAGGTCGAATCTTTGGACCCGGAGAAGCCTCACGCGATTTTTCCAAGCTCGCTGTGATGCAACAGATTCTGGCCGCCGCAGAAACAGACGGATCGGAATTGATTGGTCTGGGAGATGGTTTTGTCGAAATCGAAAACCTGAAAGAACTCGGCGGAATCGCCATTGGCTGCGCCACCGACGAAACGCATCGTAGCGGAGAAGTCGAAGCCTGGAAGCGGACCCGCCTAATCCAGGCGGGTGCCGACATCATCGTTCCGGATTATCGAAACTGGCACAAGCTCAACGACTTGCTGTTTCCGTCGAGTTGCTAACCCTATTTCTTCCCCTTGAACAACAAGTCCAAACCTTTATTGACGGCTCCGTCGAGCTTTCCGCCGATTTTGTCTTGAATCAAACCTTCGATCACTGAACCCCCCAGTTGCTGGGTCAGCTTGGCAAAGACACGCGGATCCAGTTTTGGCTTGCTCAAGGTCCCCGCAATGGGGATCGAGATCAATTGCCCCTTCAGGCTTTGCAAGGTTTTATTATTTCCCAGCCATTCCGCCTGAATCGGAATCTCGGCAACCATGTTTAAACTCTCGTCGCTCAGCCCGACCGAGCCACTGGTCTTGACCACCACATTGTTCACAGTAATCGTCAGTCCATCATGATGGACACGCCCTTGATCGAGCTGGAAGGGGATCTGCTGTTCGGGAAGCTGAACCCAAATCTGATCCGGACTCACGGTTCCGATCGAACGTCGCGAAATCAGTGTCTGGGCTTGATCGATCGCTCCAACAATCTGCAACGCCAGCGGACCTGGCCGAACCTGGACATGATTGACGGTGAGGATCCCGTCGGCACTTCCCGTGACGGGGGCACTTAATGGAAGGGACGCCCCCTTCATATCGAGCGAAAATTTCCCTTCGACTTGGGCACTGTCGGCGAGGGTGGGCAGAATGAACTTCAGCCAGCCACTGCATAATTCGGGTGAAAGGCGGACTTGGTCGATAATCTTCTCGGCAGGAAGAATCAGCGTCGCAGGATCATTTTCCAGATGAATTGCAGGGGTCAAATGCAACTTTCCTTCATTCACCGCAACATCCAACGGTGCGAACTGAAGCACCCCCTGGTCGAGTTTTGCCGAAATATCGGCCGGCCCGGCAACAATTCCATAGACATTGGCAGCCGACCAGCCCAAGCCTCCCTCCGCATGGAAGTCCATAAGCCCTGTCGTCGTGTTGCTCGCGACCTTCTTGTTCACCTCCGCCGTATCTGGCGTAAAGGAAACTTGTGAAGCCTTAATCGGCGACGACGACTTGGGTGATGCCGCTCCCGTTGAAAGACTCGCCAGCGAACCTTTGATCGCAAACGGGCGATGGTCTTGACCCTGAAGCTGCACGTGCTTTGACAATTGGTCCCCAAACCGTTTGACGAGCTTATCCCAGTCATAAGCGATGTCCCCCGTCAGATCGATCTGCTGCGCGCTCAGGCACGCATCCAGTTTTCCCTTGGCCCCCACCGTCAGTCCATCAACACTGAGACTCGATGACTCGAGCGATAACTTGTCGGCAGACGTATCGTACGCCCCTTTAGCCAGCACTTTCAGTTGCGGCTCTTTCCACATCGCCACCCATTGCGGTGGACCGGAAGCTGGAGTACTCAAACCGGCAACCACCAGTTTTTCCACTTGCGTTTCGAGGTTCGCATTCATCACACCGCCGCTTTGTGTCAAATTTGCGGTCCCCGAAAGCATTCCCAGCAGATAATACGACGGCTTTTCTGTCGCGAGATTGATCCAGTGCGAAACCTTTTTCAAGTCCGCCTCGTATTCGGCAGTACCCACCAGTTTCGCCAGTCCTTGCGGGCCCAACTCACACTCCAGACCATCGACTTCCAGTGAGACCGAATGCCCCGACAACGTCGTCTTCGGTGAAGTCCACTTTTGGGCCGCCAGCTCCCAGCGTCCCGTCGTCTCGAGCGTCATTTCCGGGTCCTGAATCATGATCCCTGGGCCATCCGCCTCCAGTTGCTGCAGCACAATTGAAAATCGGCTGACGTTGACTTGTGCGGAATCCATCGAGACCGTTGTTTCCAGGTCCAATGTCCCCCCCAACTTCCAGTCACTCAACGCCACGAAGGGGCGTAGACGATTTTGCCAGCTGGCGAGTGTCCCTTTTACGTCCGCCTGAATTGCATACGAAGGGGTCTTCGAGGTCAAATCGATCGGCTGCATCAGCTTGGAATCGAAGGCGTCACCACGCGCAATCAGGTGGATTTCTCCGGTTTCAATTCGACTGAGACCCGAGCTGGCGTCTGCCACACCTGACGCATTGATCGACAACTCCAGGTGGTCTTCGCGCCAGAGATTGTTCTTCGAAACTTCAAAGGCAATGTTGTCCAGTTGTACTTTTGAGGTCAGGCCAACGTGTGTTTCATCGACCCGCTTCAGTTCTCCGACGACTTTTAATTGACCGGATAATTGTTCAATTCCCAAGTCGACAAACTGTTCGAGATTTTCCAGTAACTTGGAGAGATCTCCGGTCGCAGTGAAGCGAGCGTCTTCGAGCGTCCCACTCCCTTTAATTTTCAGGAAATCCGCATTGCACTCCACTTGATCAACGATCAGCGACTCTTTTTCACGATGAGCCGTCGCCCGGGCGATGATCGGTTTGTCCCAAGGGATCTTCTTTCCTTGATTTTCCGCGGTCAGGCCGACGATTCCTGCAGCTCCCGACCAGCGGCGGACCCCTGACGAGTCATCTCCGACCAACTCGACTTTGACATTTCCCCCGGTAATCTCGATTCCATCACGGATCCGCAGCGTCTGCGGCAGCATCGCCGCCAATTTCTTCAAATCGACGCTGCCAATCATGTGGTAATCTTCATCGCTGAGCAGCGATTGAATCAGTTCTGCGGCGGATTTTTGAGCAATTCCGTCGAGCGGTATATCACCGGTCGCGACCAGTTGCCCCAGATCGGCACTCAGTTTTAAATCGTTCATCGCCAGACGCCCGTGCGTGGTGGCTGCCCGGCCAGAAACGGCGATTTGATCGAGTTGCAAACGATCCTGCTTCATCGCCTCGATCCCCGCCATCATCAACTTTTCGATCGAAATCGTCCCCGCCCAATCCCAATCAAGTCCTTTGGCCTGCGGGCTCAAGTCCAGCGAGGCCGAGGCATTCAATTCGCCGGCCAGCTCCGCTTTCGGCATGACGCGTGCCAATCCCGGTCCAAAACGGTCCAGTTTCCAGTGAGAGGCCTTTAAAGTCGCTTGTTTGGCATTCCCCTCGTTGAAATGCGCGGCATCCGCTGCAGGACTTCCATAATGCACCAGCAACCAATCCGACGCGGACTCGGTCTGGGCCGCCTCGGCTTGCCCCGTGGGTGGTGCTTGACCAATCGTCAAATCCAGTTCATCAACCCCCCCCTTGGTAGAGACCAGACGGACCGCAATCTGCTCGAACGACGACTGCCGATGCGAAGCTTGGTGCTCCAGATCGATCCGTCCCTTTTCGATTTCGACGATCACATCGGGTGCAGGACGATTCGAGGGGGTCGCGGGAGTTGTACTGGTGAACTTGGCAATCAGATCTTCCAGATTCGATCCGTCATTCCGTAACGCCACATGGACCACCGGTTCAACAAGTGTCAGTTTCCCCAGCTGGCTCGACTGCGTCGCCAATTGCCATAATGAATGACTGGTCGAAATCCGCTGGACTTCGAGCAGCGGCTGCCCCGCTTCGTCAGCGACTTTCAGCCCCTGAATCACCACGGGCGAGAACCACCCCAGCGAAATGTCACTCCACTGAACCTGAGCATGAATCATCGGAACCAGTTGCTGTGGTACCTGATGCCGCAGCACCGTCGCGCAGAGAATTGCAGGAACAAACCAAACCGTCACCGCGAGCAGCAACAGTGCAGCCCCCAGCCGCTTGATCCATTTTCCCCGTCGGGGCCGTTTGGTTGTTGCCGGAACTTGCGCAGGATTTGTTGAGGCGTTTAATGCCGTCGGTTCATCCATGATTTCACGACCAATGCTATTCACGACGATTGAGATGTAGTAAAGAAGAGACTGACAGAAAGATCATATTCGGATTCGGCAGAATCGGTCGATATCAAATTTCTATCGTGAACTGAATCCGCCAACGGAATCCAACAGTCGATGCCTGAATCACCCCCGTTTC
>CAMBQP010000093.1 GCA_945869955.1 Schlesneria paludicola DSM 18645 | reverse complement strand
GTCACCAAATCTTTGACCGCTCCCAGTGACTGATAAATTCCGTCACGCCCGTTCCCGGGATCATCTTGGACATAAAGTTGTGTCGTCAGCAGCCGTTCGCGGCCCCGTGAAACCGCAAAGTGAATGTGCGGAGTCCGCCCGGGATATGCGACGGGCTTGATCGTGCGAAAATAGTATCGTCCCTGAGTATCCGTCGAGAAACGGCCATACCCCTGGAAGTTGCGGTCGCGTTTTTCCGCATTGGAGGACTTGGAATGAAGATACGCCCCTTGTTGGTCACACTGCCAGATTTCGACCAGACAATTGCGGAGCGGAGCCCCGTCGACACCCAGAACCCGACCGGTCACGTGGGAAACCGTTCCCAGGGCCGAGTCCAAGTTGTCGGAAATGATGAGCAGATCGTTGTCGGTGTCGAGCGGCAGTTTGTCGGGATAGAAAGGCCCCTCGGTCGAACGAGGAGTCTTTGCCAACTCAGCCGCCAACAGACGGGACGACGACGTCAATGCCGCAAACAATGCGGCCTGTTGTAGGAAATCGCGACGAGACGCCATGCAAGGGACTCCTGTTTGGTAAGTTGGTAAGTATGAGAATCGATAAACCCTGAAACGTTGATCTCCCATCGATCAAGATCGAAATTCCCCCGTGCGTGCGAATCCCATACGATGATTCCACCCGCATCCTTCTCGCATTCATGATCCCTCGGGTTCGCCGGTTCAGGCATCTCCCAAGGTGATCAATCAGTTCCATCCCGGAAACACAGCTTCCCGCTGGGTTCAGCGATAAGCGGCGTTAGCAGCCCCCACACCGGCTCCTGGCGCAACATTCAATCCCTGGTCAAGCAGGCATTTTTCGAGGGCCGCCAGAAAGACCAGCACGTTGGCGGGCGAACTGCCGGATCCCATCAGGCCGATGCGCCACGTCTTTCCTTTCAGAGCCCCCAGGCCGCCACCAATTTCGATGCCGAATTCGTTCAGCAATTGTTTGCGAACCGCCACATCATCGGCTCCCGTGGGAATCCAGACTGCGTTCAACATCGGCAATTGCTCCCCCTCTTTCACGGCGTAATTCAACCCCATCGCCTTCAAACCGGCTTTCAAAGCCAAATGGTTCCGTTGATGACGGGCAAAGCGAGCCTCTAAACCCTCTTCGAGCACGATCCGAAGTGCCTCGTGCAGTCCATAATTCATGTTAATCGGGGCCGTATGATGATAAGCGCGATTACTTCCCCAGTAATCTTTGACCATCTGCATATCCAGATACCAACTTTGGACTTTGGTTTTTCGGGCATCAATCACAGCCACCGCACGATCACTGAAGGTGATCGGTGCCAGGCCAGGAGGACAGCTCAGGCATTTCTGGGTGCCACTATAAACCGCATCTAGTTGCCATGCATCGACTTCCACAGGCTGACCACCCAGCGAAGTGACACAATCCACTGCGATCAACGCACCGTTTTCATGGCACAGTCGTGCGATCTCTTCGACCGGCTGCGATGCCCCTGTCGAGGTTTCGGCATTGACGATTCCCAGCACCTTGGGGCGATGCTGCTTCAATGCCGCTTCGATTTCTTCCGAGGTGAAAATTTCGCCAAACGGGCGTTCCAGCTTCACGACGACGGCACCACATCGCGCGGCGACATCCGTCATCCGACCGCCGAAAACGCCATTCACACAGACGATCATTTTATCGCCGGGTTCGATCAGGTTCGCCACAACCGCTTCCATCCCCGCGCTGCCGGTCCCGCTGATTGCCAGCGTCAATTTGTTTGCAGTACGAAAGACTTGCCGCAGCATCGTCTGCGTTTCGTCCATGATCTTCAGAAAGTAGGGATCCAGATGCCCCACCGTCTGGGCGGCCATGGCCAACAGAACGCGTGGATGAATATCGCTCGGGCCGGGCCCCATCAGAATTCGTCGGGGTGGAGCAACAGGAGCGGGGATTGTATTGGTCATGAAAAACTCGATTTTGGAAACTCAGTAAATTCTTGCGTGTAAATTCTTGCGTAGGGTCAAGACCACCAGCCAGCGAAACTCGACACTCATCCCTGAAATCGGGAATGAATCAATATGACAACCCGACGCGGATGCTTCAACTCGATCTCCACTCGGAATCTTCAATCGGATTTCGGCGTTAACGGTAAACAAGCCTCAAACAGTATCGATCTCACCACGAAAAGTGATCGTTCGTCCACCGCTGTTCGATGCGAATTGTTAAGACTTTCTCAATTGTCCAAACTTTGTCGCTGACACTGTATTGATGACACTGTGCCGGAAAAGAATTCGGATCGCAAGCGTGATCCATGACCTTCGAGACATCTCGGTCGAGGGGATTTTCACAAACGCGTCAATGGGATTTTGTTGCCGAATTTGGTGACAACCCGTTGCTGCCGACTTTTTTGCTGCTGACGCATAGACGATCTGTCGTTCCCTGTGTAAGCTCCTCAAGCGAAGTGGGGAGGTTTGGGTTGAGTTTTTCAACCCAACGTGTTGAATGAATCGACTGATCCGCCGCACGGGAGCTCCCTTCCCGCTCGCAAAGCTGACGAACGGATTTCTCCAGCGAAATTGCCCCATGACACAACTCACATCAATCGACTACCTCGTCATTCTCTCGTACCTCGCGGCAACGATGGTCATCGGATTGTGGGTCGGCAGCTATGTTCGTAGCGGTTCCGACTTTTTTCTGGCCGGGCGGAGTTTACCCTGGTGGGCCATTGGGATCTCGCTGGTGGCCACGGATATTGGCGGACCGGACTTAATGGGTGTCGGGGGGGATGCTTATCGTTACGGGATCGTGATGGGAAATTTTGCCTGGATCGGATGTATCCCGGCCATGCTGATCGGAGCTTTTGTCTTTATTCCACATCTGTGGCGATGCCGGGTGACTACGATTCCCGAGTATCTCGAGCGGCGATTCAGCGTTTATTTACGATCGGCGGTCGCCTTTAGCTGGCTGCTATTGATGGCATGCAACCTGGGAGTCATGCTGCTGGCTTCGGCCATTTTCATGAAAAACCTGGCGGGTTGGGATCTTTCTGCCTGCATCCTGATCACGGCGCTGCTGGCGGGGGTTTATACCTGGTCAGGGGGCTTGGCGGCGGTCGTGTATACGGATGTCCTGCAGGGAGTCGTGATCATGGGGGGCTGCCTGATGTTTGTCTTCATCGGCATTCAGGAAGTGGGTGGGATTTCCCCGTTGATGGAAAAGGTTCATTCCGTCGCCCGAGTGCAAAATCAATTCGATGCCCGACAGCGAGAACGGATGAAGGCTCCGGCGGAACGGAATTCAGACCCCGAGAAACCTCGACATCATCGTCCAGCACACGAATCCGAGCATCTCTCACTCGTCTTACCCGTGGACACCCAGTCACCCGGCCCCTGGCCCGGTATTTTGTTCGGGTTGGGTCTGATCGTTGGACCGGGGTATTGGATTGGCAATCAGTGTATTGTCCAGCGGGCCTTGGGTGCCAAGTCGGAATATGAAGCCAAAGCGTCTTATGTCTATGGTGCACTCCTGAAAAATTTGATCCCTTTTCTGGTCGCGGTGCCGGGGCTCATTGCGCTGGTCAAGTTTCCCGAGTTGGGTCACCAGCGGGCGGATGTTGCGCTGCCACAATTGGTCGGCGCCTTATTGCCCGTGGGGTTTCGTGGCATGTTTGTCGCTGCGTTTCTGGCAGCACTCTTTTCCAGTGTCGACGCCTACTTGAATTCGGCCACGACTCTTTACGTGAATGACTTCTACCGCCGATTCTATCGACCGCAGGCGGATGAAGGACAGATGCTCACGGTGGGACGATGGACCACGGTTGGCTTTGTGTTGTGGGGAATCTATTTCGCCTTTCAACTGTTGGCTTTTCCCGCAGGGATTTACACGATTTTCCAGACATTACTCTCGTTCGTGGTCGGTCCGACGCTGGCGGTACTCGTTGCCGGAATGCTGTTTCGTCAGGCGTCATCAGATGGAGCCTTAACCGGATACGTTGCGGGTCTCTTGACGGCCATCGGACTCTTTTCCTTAAATCAACCGAGTCTCTGCCGGTGGCTCAATCTGAAACCGCTGTTTCAGGTGGGGCAACCTTACCTGTATTATTCGATCTGGTCGTTCCTGGTTTCGGTGCTGTTCATTTTTGTGTTTAGTTATTTTCTGCGGTCTGATCCTCCGGAAAAAACTCGCTACGTGATTGGCGGCCTCAATCCCAATGGGGGTGCCGTATGACGTTATTTCACTGGATTGGTGACACGCTGCGACAGCAGTTGGATCAGGTCCCGTTGTCGGTCGCTCGCTGGTTGATGATCGGCTTATTTCTGGCGCTGATGTTCTGGATTGTGCAACTTCCCTCGACGGTCACGAACCCCACAGACCGCCCCGCCAAATGGACCAGCGACCTCAAGATCTGGGCGTGGCTGGCACTCTTGATTCAAATTGTGATTTACAGCGTCTTTTAATCCGAGAGGCGATTCAGACCGCTGCCCCGGCGGATGCCCCTTTCCTGCCGGCACTTCGTGTTGGTGTTTGCTCACGATTCATTGAAAAACTTGCCATGCTCGTCTGGTTACTTAATCATTATGGTTCTGCGGTCGAAAGCCTGGCGGGCGTCTCGACTGGCGATTCACGCGTCTTTCTGACGGCACGGATCGCGCTGGCGACCGTGGTTTCGTTCATCACTGCTCTGATTTTTGGACCCCACGCCATTCGCTGGCTCAAACAACGATTTCGTGAGCGAATCGTCAGTGATTCGGCGAAACTTAACGAATTGCATGCCGGCAAACGGGACACCCCGACGATGGGGGGAATTTTTATTGTCCTGGCAATGGTTGTGGCTGCCGTTCTCTGTGGCGATCTCACCAATCGCTACTTACTGCAGGCGTTACTCATTGTGCTCGGTTTCGCAGCGATCGGAATCCATGATGACTGGATCAAAGTCAGTTCGCGTAAACAAGGATTGACCGTCCGGCAAAAGTTTTTCTGGCAATGGGCCATCGCCTTCCTCGTCGCGACGCTGCTGTATTTTATTCAATTCGATAAGCCCAGTGGATTGGAACTCGTCTTTCCATTTGGAAAGTTTCGCATCGCAATTGGATTTCTGTTTGTGCTCTGGTCGGCGTTTGTCATCGTGGGAAGTTCGAATGGGGTCAATTTGACCGACGGCCTCGACGGTTTAGCCAGTGGTTGTCTGATTTTTGCCGGCTCGGCATTTGCCGCGTTGTCGTATGTTTCGGGGCATCGTGTGATGGCTACATACCTGAATATCGCCCACATGACGGGGGCGGGTGAGCTGGGGGTCCTCTTCGGTGCACTGGTCGGTGCGATGCTCGGTTTTTTATGGTTTAATTGCCATCCCGCCCAAGTCTTTATGGGGGACAGTGGTTCGTTACCGACCGGCGCGTTGCTCGGCTATGGAGCCCTCGTCACGCGACAGGAAGTGCTGCTGCTGATTGTCGGCGGAATTTTTGTGATTGAGACCTTGAGCGTAATCCTGCAGGTGAGTTATTTCAAAATGACGGGAAAACGGATTTTGGCCTGCAGCCCCCTGCATAATCATTTCGTCTTCAAGGGAGAACCAGAAACGCGAATTGTGATTCGCTTCTGGATTTGTGCGGCACTGTTGGCCATGATTGGTGTGGCGAGTTTAAAAATTCGCTAACAATCTTTGGAAAAACGGGGACTGGCTCCGACCAAAATCAAAAAACGACTTAATTGATACGCCGTACGAGGTGACTGTCCCCCTTTTTCCACAGACTGTTAAACCGTTTCTGCCGGCGAGATTCCAGCCCGCTTCACGTTTTCTCCGCGGTTTCGGTCTGCGTGGCTCCCGCCTGTGCAATCTGGCTGGTGACGACTCGTCTTAAGACGCGAAACGTCACGAAGTACAAAGCCTTGATACTGAAGGCCAGCATTTTCAGCAGCAAACGGAATGCGGGTGGGGCGTTCCGGGCCACATCGTCACAGCACTGCTGCAAGGCCTGATGCCCTGCAATCGCGGCATGCAGTTGCTCATGCGAGATCGCCTGTCGAAACCCGCGGGTCCACCGCGTGATATAATCCTCTGGAAATAGAGAACGAAACGGTTCCGACCGCATCAGGGCCGCTCCCCGCTGGGCGATCTGCATCGCTTTCTGCGGGTCTGATCGCGTCGTCTGTGACAGACTCCCTGGCAGGATTGTCCACTGCATGGCGGGATGCGGCCAGTAACACATCCCATGCAGCAGTCCCAGGGCTTGAATCGAAAAGGTATCGCCCCACGATCCTAATTCAACACGACACCCCCCCACATCGATTAAGGGTTGTCGCCGAAAGACCGTGGCCGCGGAAAGTGAATGGGTGGCGGGCTCGACGTTTAGCACGTCCTGCAAATAGCGACCAGGATCCAGAAACAGGGCTGTTTGAATCTTGGAAAGGCCATGTGTCGAAAGGCGTTCTCCCGAGGGATTCACGCTGATAAACTGGCCACTGATCACCCCCGTCTGGGGGTATTTGGCTGCCAATTCCATTACTCCCGCAAAAAAACCTGGCAAAACCTGGTCATCTGCCGCACCGCTATAAAGGAAGTCGCTGGTGGCGGTCGTAATGGCCCGTTGAAACGAGGCGTGAAAACCGAGATTCCGCTCGTTTTGCAGGAATTGAATTTGTGGATAGCGTTTCACCCAACTGCGAATGATCTCGACGCTGTCGTCGGTCGAACCGTCGTCGACGATGATGAACTCGTCCGCCGGACGGGACTGGGCCAGCATCGCTTCGATCGCGCGGGCGACGAAGCGTCCATGATTATAATTACAGATCAAGGCGGTCAGCGTCGGCTCGTGACGGGGGGTCTGGAGGCGGGGGGATTGAGGAGATTGATCTAAGAAATCCGAGCGGATCGAGGAAACAGGGCGAGCATTCGCGGGAAGTGCTGGGGGTTCTGAAACGGTTGTTTGCCGCTGGTCTTCGCGGTCATTCGATAAGACCTCGGTCGCGGCAGTTGACCGTAATCGATTGAGGAAGGCAAACACTTCTGCGGGCTGACTTCCGTCGGGAGACCACGCCGCAAATTCGGCTTCACCGGGTACAAACGGACCATTGGTCGTTTCGTGAATGATCACCGACTCGGTTTCCACCAGTACGGTATGCCAGGCATCACAGGAAAGTCGATAGAGTGATGGCAAACCCGAAGCCGAGTCGCCCAAACGAATCCGGCGTGTCTCGACTCCTTCATCGTTGAAAAAAACGACCTGCAGCACACCCTCCAAGACATGAAACGATTCACTTTTGTGGCGATGTCGGTGGACGCGGACATAGGAATCTTGGGCAAACGCGATCACCATTTCTTGAATCAGATCATCGCTCGTCCGATGCAGACAAAGTCGTGAACGCCGCAGCGGGGCTGCGGCAGCCAAGGCCCGTAGTGACTGGAGTGTTGCCGCATCCACGACGGCAATGTCATCCTGAGAAAACAATACGCTGTTCATCGCAACTCAGATCTTTTTTCTTTGGCGAGAGGCCTCGAGGATTTCCCTGTTTTGACAAATGGTGTCTCACAGCCGATTCTATTGGCGAGATGCTCCCGATGAAACTCATGAACCCGGATGGATGCCCCTAATGACCAGCGATGACCGTCAAACGAAAGAAAAACAGTATTCCGAACTGCTGGATGTGAAGAATGCCGTCGGCATCGCCAGTCTGGGTTTGATGATGAATCAAGTCTGGTATGACGACCCGCGGCGTTTAGGGTTTGTGCTGGCTCGCTATAAGTTCGTCTCCAAAATGCTATCGGGACGAAACAAAGTCGCTGAATTGGGATGCGGAGATGCCTTTGGGTCACGAATTGTGCTGCAAGAAGTCAATGAGCTGCACGTCTATGACTTTGATCCGATTTTCATCGAAGACATCGAGCAGCGCCAGACAGCCCGCTGGCCTTTGCAGACGCATCTGCACGACATCATGACCGGCCCTTTGCCTGATGGCCCCTTTGATGCGATTTACAGTGTGGATGTCATGGAGCATATCGAGCCGGAACAAGAGAGCGTCTATCTCGGCAACCTGAAGGGATCACTGGTGGAGCAGGGGGTCTTGATCGTGGGGATGCCGTCGCTCGAATCGCAATCGTACGCATCACCGCAGAGTAAAATCGGTCATATCAACTGCAAAAGCGGTCCCGTACTGAAGGCCACTCTCGAAAAAGACTTTCATCATGTCTTCCTGTTTTCCATGAATGACGAAGTGGTCCATACGGGATTCTCGAAGATGGCCCACTATCTGTTCGCCGTTTGCTGCGGAAAGAAATGACAGCGTCACGGTTCACCGATGAGTCACGTCCGTTTCACAGATCAGACGTCCGACCTAAGATGTTGCGAACGGGTGAGCCACATCGCAAATCCCCCTCCCCCAAATCTCGTGGAATCGCGACCCCGTCGCCGACGCACAAATCAAGTGAATGAGGACCGCTTCCCGCCCCCCGACTTGTGCTGATGCAAAATCACAGAACGATTCTGGTCACGGAGGTCCCCTTTTTTGCTTTATGATACTCGGATTGATCTGTTTTGGTTCTTCCCGTTTTTTTGACTGGCGTAACGAGGAATGAAAACAGCATTTTCCTCAATCCCCGGCGGCAAAGCTACCCGCTGATCAAAGGCCCGCAGGGAATCGTTGACCTCTGGGATGCTCCATGCCCTAAAGCGTTTGGTAAGAAAGTCATCTCCACGGAGTTTGTCCCCATGGAGTCTGGGGCCGCGCAACAAAATTCGGTGCAACGACAAACCCAGTGCGCGGTTGTGAAAATTCCGTTTTCCGTTTTCAGAAACTTGAAATTTCTTCTCCTCTGTTCTCTTCTCCTCTTATTGGTGCGATTCGTTTTATTCGTGGTTCACAATCTTCGCATTTTTTGAAAGGGATGTGACTCACGAATCGAATGCGGTTTTCAAGGGATTTGCCTGAACGCTACTGTGAGAAGAGGATTACGAAGCCAGTCGAGACCGAGCAGTCAGATCGTCATGGCCGTCAAAGGGAACGGATCAGGGACCGAAGACGTCCTGTTTGCTGCTCGTCCCATTTGTTGCTCGTCCCATTTGTTGCTCGTCCCATTTGTTGCAGCGTCAAGGATTTGTACCTCGCGCACAGGGTTTGGCGTTGAACCCAAAATTCCTCGTTTTCGCTCTTCCTACATCAAGCGGGGGTGAGCGTCATTCCGAGTCGAGTCAGCAGCGTTTGGAGCAGTTCCGAGCATTGGTCTGATGTGGTATCAAATTCTACTGTGACCTCACGTTCTGCGAGGGTCAGTGGCTCGGCACCATCCAACTGAGCTGTCAGCACATTCGCATCCGCATCCGAGGCATCCAAGCCCTGTTTCTGCCGCTGAACCACCCGTTGGCGCAGCACGGATTCCGGTGCGTGGCAAGAGACGATCAGGCACGGAACCGAACAGCGATTGGCCATGGCCATGACTTCAGTCCGATCCGCTTGCCTGAGAAATGCAGCATCCATGATGACAGGATAGCCCGCAGTCAAAACCGTCTCGGCGAGTTCGTTTAATCGCAGGTAGGTCCGACGCGTTGCTTCCATCGTATACAACCGGTTTCTGTCCTGATCGGGGGAATCCTTACCCGCGACTTCGCTCCCCAGCATTCGCTTTCGTTCGATATCAGACCGAATTTGAATGGCTGGCAATGATGCTGCAAGTTGTTTTGCCAAAAAGGTTTTTCCACTTCCAGAAAGTCCATGCATTACAATGATGGCCGGCGAGAAGGAACGTGTCATTTTTTGGGCGAGACACAGATAATTTGCCAACAACCCCTGTAGTCGTTCCGCTTCTGGGGCGGTAATCTCGGCCTGACCGGCGCGAAGAGCGGCCACCTTGGCTCGAACCAGTGCACGATAGATGAGATAAAATTTCAGGACATGCAGGCCTTCAAAATCGCCGGTCTGCTCAAGCCATTCGTTCAGCACTCGCCAAGCCATGGAATCTTGACCGAGATGGAAAAGATCCATCAGCAGAAATGCGAGGTCACTGATGACATCAATCCACCGCAACGTCGGATTGAACTCCAGGCAATCGAAAAGGACCGGCCTGCCCTCGATTCGAACGAGATTACCCAAATGAAGGTCACCATGGCATTCCCGAACCCAACCCTGTTTCCGGCGTGCCGCGAAAGTTTCGAATAACCGATTCCACTCAGAATGGACCCACAATTGACAGGCATTCCTCTGCGAGGCAAGCAACGATCGGTCGGGGGGAAATTGAAGGGGACTCAGACAATTTAGCACATTGTCCCGGATTAATACCGGGTCACCATATGCCGATTCCGGTGTGGCAACTGCGGCCTGGTGATGGAGGGCTGCGACGGCACGAGCAAGTTCCTCGATGAAACTCATCGATAATTCGTGTCGCTCGAGGCAATGTTCGAGCAGATCTTCCTGGGCAAATTCCCGCATGCGGACAGCATACTCGATCGCGGGGCCCTCACCGTCAAATCGGGGCCCGTCAGGTTCTGCAGCGAGCAGGACAACGCCATCATAGAGCCGGGGAGCGGTTCGCCGGTTCAGCCGAATCTCTTCGAGGCATGCCAGGCGACGTAACTCGAGTGTTGAGAAATCCACAAAACCGAAGTTGACGGGTTTTTTCAGTTTGTAAGCCCAGTCACCCGTCAGGATGACCCACGAAATATGAGTCTCGATGAATTGAATCTGAGTCACCGCATGGGGATACATCCCTGGATTGCGGATCTCGTTGAGCCAGGAGGGACGATCAGACATGGAACTCTCTCGTGTAGTAACACAAACTCTTGATCGCGAAGCAGTAAATCAAATTAAAGATCCGCTTTTCGCCACGATTTCACGAAGACCAGTCTGAGAATATCGGCCTGGTCTTCACCCGTGTATTCCGCCTCTCTTTCGAGTATGTTGAGATGATCCGTTGCGGATTCCAATCCCATTCCGGTCGGATCAGTCAGGCAAGAAATGCAGGCTTTGTGCCAACCGCTGATAAAACAGGCTCTCGTTCGAAAACAGCGGAAAATAATTTGTGCGAATCGGTGCCTCACTCATCTCCATCAAATCCCTATTCAGGGATTCACTGATTGATTCAGGGCCAGAGTCAGTATACTGAGCATTGGAACTAAGAAGACCCGGATGCGAAAATGGGGGATGTGAACTGATGCTCAACCGGACGGCAAAACATCAGGTCCGAAGACATCTTGGTCAAGTCGCTCGACTTGTCATTCTGATTGCAAACCACGGGGGGGAAGAGATTGAACTCGTCCATGAATTGCGGACGGAGATACGTCGAGCGAATCGAGCCTTACGAGTCTTCTCGGAATGGCTGCCTCAACATCAAGCTGATCGGATTGGGAAGCGACTGGCTGCGATTCGTAGGAACGCGGGAAAAGTTCGTGACTTGGATATGCTGTTACCTTCGTTGCTTTCCTTTGCGGAACTGATCCCGTCGCAAATCATGACACAATTCCGTGTGATCATCCGTGATCAGCGCGTCGGCGCCATGCATTCGCTCAAAAAAGCCTGCGTCGGGCTTTTAAAGCGGCAGTTTGACAGGGACATCCGATTGCTGTCGCGTCGTGTGATTTGGCGAGGAAAAGCGAAACCGCCAAAGTTGACGACATTTTTATCGCAACGCATCGCCCCCCTCGCGCTGCGATTCTTCGCGGAATTCGAGTTCATGGGGATCGAGCCCCAGCAAGTGCATGACGTACGCATCCTGGGGCGTCGGTTACGTTACGAACTGGATCTGTTCCAGAAAGCGCTCGATGGACCGGAGTTTCGGCTGATTGGGATGAATCTGGCGGAAATTCAAGAACGCCTCGGACAGGTCCACGACCGGTGGACCGTACTGCAGTTTTTACATGAGTTTTCCGGGGAAAGCCGCTCACTGCCCGCATCCCTCCTGCAGAAGTTCCCAGACCTGGAAGCGATCATCAATCAGGAACTAATTCAAGCCTTCCAGGAATCTCTGGAGAACGTCGCACGTGTCAAACTCGGACTTGAAAAATGGACCCATGACAGGAATGCCGTCGGTTGAAGCCTTGACCAAGTCAACATTCTCTCCTCACGTACCAATTTACCCGCCGGGTTCACGCCGTCGATATTGAATGCCAATTCGGATAGGCATCCTGTCATGAACGGAACTTGTCCGCTTGGCGATCCTGCGGCTTCGTGCCTCAACGTGAGAATTCTCTTCCTGGTATTTCCACTATTCAGAACGGGACCGAAATCAACACCGCCCGCATGGATTCCGTACGGATCCGTCTTGATGCCGAGCGAGGCCCTGGCCAACTGTGATCACAGGTGGCTTCAGGATGATTACATGAATCGAGGGGCCATCACAGGCATGTTCGACGGGCGAACAAGCGGTAATTCGTTCGAATCACGGTCACGAATTGTCAATACGGGGCATCTCGCATGCGCCAGCACATACTCGGCAACGCTGCCAAACAGCAAATGCTTCAGGCCAGTCCGGCCATGTGTTCCCATGACGATCAGGTCGCTTTTTTGATCTTGCGCCATCCAGCAGATCAATTCGGCAGGATCCCCTGCGTGCAACAGACGCTGGATTCGATCCTGATCGGGTGCGTCCGCCAAGATCCCCGCCAACTCTTGCTCGATCCGGGGATCACGCGCGTGGGTCTGCCCTGAGACAGTCCAATTGACGGGCAAGTCAAATGCGTGGAATAGCAATAACTCGGCATTCGCCTCGCGAGCAAGCTGTAGCGCGTACGCGGTCGCCTTGTCGGACGAGTCTGAGAAGTCTGTGGGACACAGAATTCGGGAGATTGTCTGCATCCGTTGTTCCTTATCTTTGGCCTCGAAATCCCATCCTGCGACGAGAATCCTGGCCTGAATCATGGTGGGCATGTGACAGGCAACCGATCAGATACGACTCCAAATCTCCATGCAGATGTGGCGTGATCCGGTCACGAGAGAACTTCAATTCAAATTCAATACGATCGCTGTGCTCACTCCGGTGACAGGTCCACTCGTCGGCAAACTCTTGTCGGAAGAGCCCCTCCAAGAGTTCCTGCAATGAACTTCTCAATTCATCCGCGATCACCAGATCGTCCCGTTTCGTCCAACTGTGCTGCTGCAGAGTATAAATCCAAAGCTGAGGCTCGGATTGTCCGGTCTGCACAAAGCGGATCTGCAAACCCGTTTGACCTTCCCGGAGTACAATCGCCAATCGATGGCATAATTGATGTCGGGCCTCATCAAAGGCCCCGACGGGTGATTCGGCTCGCGTCGGCATGGGACATCCCTCATCCGTTTTGAAACTCGTGCAGCATCACATTCTGTTGATCAGATGAGCCTGGGGAATGGCCCCGCGTATGATCCCCTCTGGGATGATCGCAGAGCCAGTTCAAGGAAAATCAACTCCACAGAACGATGCGGAGAGACGAACGAAGCAGATCGCATTCCCATTCGAACAGAAAAGCGGATTTTTCCAGGAAAAAATCGACGCTGCTCCCAGACTTCTTCCCGGGGGAAAGAGGGTTACTTCCCTGAAAAAATGGGGTAGGGGTTCAAAAACTGCTGTGCAAAGCAAGTTCGACAGGCTTGGGCGAGTCAACAATCGACGCATCCAAAATCGAAACAGGAAATCCGATTCCTTCGCCAGTCTGTTGGACGATCCTACCCGAAACTGATCGGGGAATTGCCAGTTGGAAAACTTTCGCCTCCCTGGTTTCTTTGGGAAATTTTTTCAGCGATCCCCAATCCCTGGCCAACCCCTGTTTGGTCAACTCATTTTTTTGCGTTCGCGGCTTCGCTCGCCCAATCCTGAATTGCCTTGACCTCAGGAGTCGGATGTTCTCGAAGCGCTTCCAAAGCCTGAACGACCGCAATACATCCCGGCAGCGTCGTCACGCAGGGAATGCGGTTCACAACAGACGCCGATCGAATGCGTCCCTCATCGGTTCTCGCTCCCTTACCACTCGGCGTGTTAAAAATCAGCGAGATCGTTTTGTTCGCCATGTGATCGAGCAGATTGGGGCGTCCCTCTTGCAATTTTTTCACGGTCTCAACGACCAAACCGTACTCGCGGAACACGCGTGCGGTACCACTGGTACACATGATTTTAAAACCGAGTTCCTGCAGGCGTCGGACCTGAGGAATGATGGCATGCTTGTGTCGCCCGGCCAAACTGATAAACACCGTTCCTGATTGAGGCAACTTATTTCCGGCAGCGATCTGGCTTTTTGCAAAAGCAATCGGAAAGGTATCCGAGATCCCCATGACTTCACCCGTCGATTTCATCTCGGGGCCGAGAATGATGTCGACACCCAGAAATCGATTGAAGGGGAACACGCTTTCTTTGACCGAGGTAAATGCAGGGACAACTTCGCTGGTCACCCCTTGCTCTGCCAGCGAAACTCCCGCCATGATTTTGGCCGCAATTTTCGCCAGCGAAACATTCGTTGCCTTCGAGACGAAGGGAGATGTACGACTGGCGCGCGGATTCACCTCGAGAATATACACCAGAAACTCGCCAGTCGGTGGATTTGCTGCGGCGAGGCTTCCGGCCATCGTCGTGCTTTTGGATCGAACCTCATCGCCAGCACGCTTCACAGCAAATTGGATATTCATCAATCCGCGGACTTGCAACTCGCGGGCCAGTGCGTAAGTTGCCTGTTTGATTTCTTCCACGACCGAAGCGGGTAACGAATAGGGTGGCAGCACACTGGCTGAATCACCCGAATGGACTCCCGCCTCTTCGATATGTTCCATGACTCCGCCGACTAGGGTCAGCGTTCCATCGGAAATCGCGTCCACATCGACTTCTACGGCATCTTCCAGGAATTGATCCACCAGAACAGGGCGATCCGGAGAAACGTTAACCGCCTCGTTCATGTATTTCGTGACAGACTCTTCGTCGTAGCAGATCTCCATCGCTCGGCCCCCCAGCACAAAGCTGGGGCGGATCAGTACGGGATAACCGATTTGATTGGCAATCAAGCGTGCGCCATGCGCATCAAAAGCGATTCCATTCGGGGGTTGTCGCAAGCCGAGTTTTTCCAGAATTCCCTGGAATCGTTTACGATCCTCGGCCGCATCAATCATATCCGGGCTGGTGCCAATGATTTTTACACCGGCCGCTTCCAAGCCGCGTGCCAGATTCAGCGGCGTTTGTCCACCAAACTGCACAATGACGCCATCGGGCTGCATACGGTCGCAAACATTCAGCACGTCTTCTGTGGTGAGGGGTTCAAAAAACAGCAGATCGGAAGTGTCATAGTCCGTCGAAACCGTTTCCGGATTCGAATTGATCATGATGCTTTCGATTCCCAACTCACGCAAGGCAAACGAGGCTTGGCAACAACAGTAGTCAAACTCAATCCCCTGTCCGATACGATTGGGGCCGCCCCCCAGAATAATGATTCGCTTTTTATCACCCTTCGGGGGCGTTTCGTCCTCGGTCTCGTACGTGGAATAGTAATAGGGGGTGTAGGCCTCAAATTCCGCAGCACACGTATCGACTTGTTTGAAGGTCGCCACGACGCCGAGTTGCTTGCGATACGCCCGGACTTGCGTCTCGGTCGAATCCCACCAGAACGCGAGCTGTTGGTCCGAGTATCCGTGGCGTTTCGCCTTGCGAACCAGATCAAACGGGACTTGTTCGAGTGAATCGATCTGGCGGATTTCGTCTTCAACGCAAATCAGATCGCGAATCTGATTCAGGAACCAGGGATCGATATTGGTCAGCTCGTGAACTTGCTCGACCGTCATTCCCGCTTTGAATGCATAGCGGATATAGAAAATTCGCTGCTCGTTCGGTTTGGCGAGCATGCTTTCGATCAGATCCATTTCCGGCTGTTTCGCCGTACCCCACGTATCTTTCTTGCCGCCACCAAGTCCAAAGTGACCGATTTCAAGCCCACGCAGCGCTTTCTGCAGTGACTCTTGAAACGTCCGTCCGATCGCCATCGTCTCGCCGACAGACTTCATTTGGACCGTTAGTTCCGAATCCGCATCCGGAAATTTCTCGAACGTCCACCGAGGAATTTTCGTGACGACGTAATCGATGGTTGGCTCGAAACAGGCGAGTGTTTCCCGGGTAATGTCGTTTTGGATTTCGTCGAGTCGATAGCCGACCGCCAGTTTGGCCGCAATTTTTGCGATCGGGAATCCGGTTGCCTTCGAGGCGAGCGCACTGGAACGACTCACCCGCGGATTCATTTCAATCACCACCATTCGCCCGTTTTCGGGATTAATGGCAAACTGGACATTGGACCCACCTGTTTCGACGCCGATTTCTCGCATCACCGCGATTGTGGCATCACGCATTCGCTGATATTCCTTATCAGACAGCGTTTGTGCGGGAGCAACGGTAATCGAATCGCCGGTATGAACCCCCATCGGATCAAAATTCTCGATGGCGCAAATGATGACAACGTTATCCGCATTGTCGCGCATCACCTCCATCTCATACTCTTTCCAGCCGATGATACTTTCATCGAGTAGGACTTCGTGGATGGGTGACAGTTCTAGGCCTTTTCGCACTTTTTCTTCGAACTCGTCGCGATTGTAGGCAATTCCGCCGCCAACTCCCCCCAGGGTGAAGCTCGCACGAATGATCACCGGCAAGCCGATGACTTCGAGCGCCTGATGGGCTTCGTCCATATTGTGGACGATGCGACTGTTGCAGACATCGATCCCAATCTTGATCATCGCCTGCTTAAAGGTGTCACGCTCTTCGGCCTTTTTGATGACATCGACTCGGGCACCGAGCATTTCGACGCCGAATTTTTCCAGTATTCCGTGCTGAACCAGGTCCATGGCCGTATTCAGCCCGGTCTGACCCCCAAGAGTTGGTAACAAGGCGTCGGGCCGTTCAACCTCAATGATTTTGGCGACGTACTCCCACGTGATCGGTTCAATGTACGTCCGATCCGCCATTTCAGGATCGGTCATGATCGTCGCGGGATTCGAGTTGACGAGGACCACCTCGTAACCCTCTTCGCGAAGAGCTTTACACGCCTGAGTACCGGAATAATCGAATTCACAGGCTTGGCCAATCACAATCGGGCCAGAACCAATAATCAGAATCTTACGAATGTCGTCGCGACGGGGCACGGCGGCTGACCTTGATGGGAGCGTTGGGCGGGGTAGGCTGAGGCGATTCTGTCCGAGGACACTCCACTCCAAGGCGGAATCGCGCGAAACTATTGGAGGTTAACAAACGCTTCGAGAGATTCAAAGGAACGAACCCTGACTTGCCAGAGATCTTATGGCAATTCTCCCCCCAACGCTGCCCGAAAACCGCATAAAAAAAGGGTTAAACTGCTTAATTCCGGAAAAGCAGGATTCTATAAAAAATCCTGAGACTCGTTGGGGTATTGTTCGTTCAGATCGAAACTCCGTCAAAATCACCCGATATCACCCGATCAGAGAGGTTCACCAAAAAGCGACCTGTTCCCTTGATGCCAATTTTCTCAGGTTGTCCTCGCTTGCCAGTCCCGCTTCAGCGTGCCAACATATCCGATATTGGCATTCATGGTTTTTCGCCCCACCTGATACGGTCTCTTGTTGATGACATCGTCGTTGATCACAAAACAATCTGCATTCGATGACTTGTGCGATCACATCCATCAGGCTGGCTTGGTTGCATTTGATACCGAGTTCGTTTCAGAGCATACGTATCGCCCCGAGTTGTGTCTGATGCAGTTCGCCACCAAAGAACGCTGCGTCGCGGTTGATCCCTACGAGGTCAATTTCCAGCGATGGTGGGAATTAATGGCCGACGAAGAAACAACCGTCATCATTCATGGGGGGCGCGAGGAAGTTCGATTCTGTTTCACCCACATCGACTTGCCCCCCCAAAAATTATGGGATGTGCAGATTGCCGAAGGACTTCGCTCGCGCAGTTTCCCGCTCGGCTACGAGGCACTGGTCAAACGGATTCTCGGTCGGACGGCCCAAGGACGGGAAACACGTACCGATTGGCGAAGACGGCCTCTTTCCGCCACGCAGTTGGAATACGCGCTGGATGATGTACAGCATGTGCTGGAAATCTATGAACTCCAACGTGCTTCGCTGCTGAAAATGGAACGATTGTCTTGGGCCGAGGCTGAGATTCAACGAATGATCGATGAAATCACCGCAGAACGCGCACCCGATTCCTGGCTGCGTCTTCCCGGTTTGCATCGCTTGTCCCAACGAGAACTCGCTGTGGCGCGGGAAGTTTATCGCTGGAGAGAAGCAGAAGCCGCCGCAAAAGATCGTCCGATGCGAAAAATGCTCCGTGATGATCTGGTCATTGAATTGGCAAAACGACGGCCAACCAGCGAATCGGATTTACTCGCTGTGCGCGACATGAATCGTCCAGAATACAAACGAGCCGCCGCCACGTTGTTAGATTGTGTGGCCGCCGGAATGGCTTTATCCAAAGAGGATTTGCCACAGTTGCCAAAGTCACTTGATGAAGACAAGTCACATGACGAACAAGTCGTGGGCCAACTTCTGGGGCTCGCTTTAGCAAATCGGTGCGCTGAACTGAATGTCGCCATGGGACTTGTCGGTAAAACCGCCGATTTACGACATTTGGTCCGCTGGCATGTCTATGGCGAACATGAAGGTGAGCCCCCCCGTCTGACTCAGGGGTGGCGGGCCGAAGTCTGTGGCGATTTACTCACGGATGTCCTCGCCGGAAAGATTGCACTCCGCGTCGCCGATCCACAGTCAGATCATCCACTGGTTTTCGAGCGACGAGACGACGAGTTGCCGTTAAACCAACGGAAAAACAAAGGTTGATGCGTCATTCAGGCGTTAATGATTTCAAAGCCAAAGGGACATCCCGAGATTTCCATCGCGAGACTTTCGCCACACAATCAACCGCCACACAATCAACCGCGGTGAGTTAAACCGCAGTGAGTTCCGGTTCCGCCAAATCGGACTGTCATCACAAACAGTCCGATTGCGGGGACTCCTGCATTACTCAATGGGATCTCAGCGGTAAATCCACTGTGTATCCCCTTCCAGGGAAATTTCCGGCTCGCGCTGATCAAACCGATCACCTCGTCGCCAGTACTTTTGCTTGATTGTTTTCGTCATAATGATCGGTTTCCCATCGGGACCGTCGACTTTACGGATACTATTTGAAAATCCGGTCATAAAGACAGTGTATCTGTCCGCCTCGGGATCAATTCCTCGCCACATCGCGACACCTTCCAGGGCTACCGTGTCCGGACTACCAGGAACCGTGGCATCAGGGACCGGGCCAACCACGCTAACGGCGCTTTTGTATTTCCCTTTTTCTCGTTTGTTGATCGCCAACAGCGCTTCCGGGATCACTTGATCTGTAAAGCTCTCATTCCGATCATTGTCGGTCACCATCAAGGTAAATTCGGGTATGAATTGTTGAGGTGCCACCGGTTGGTCGCGATCATTGAGAGGCGAGTTATCAATTCCCTTCTGGTCGAGTTGATGGTGGAATCCCCTATACACGATGTACCAGACGTATTCCAATTTTTTCTCGCCCGTTTTTGGGTCTGTCAATTCAACAGGAATCATCCGCATCGGTTTGAAATAGACATCCAGCACCCACAGATCACTCTGTGAGGTCCGTTCCTCTCCTGAAGCAACGGCTGGAAATCGAATCTCGCCTCCACGCAGGACTTGCGCTTCGACCGTAGAAGTACAAGCGGCGAGCATGGCTATCGAGAGCCCCAACAACGACAGAAAAGAGATAACGACTGGCCTCATAATTGGGTGAGTCCTGCAGAGAGAGGGCTGGGTTTCGATGGCAATCTGTTCATGGAAGCCTCACCCCACAATAAGATGGGGCGAATAGTGCGGTCAAGAGGCGATTTCAGATCGTTTTGGACGGGATGATCATTATTTGCGAATTGCATCCCAGACCTCATCACTGGCCGGTCGGGTTAAACGATTCACAAAGTTTTTTCACGAGTCCAATTTTACGATCTGCGATTATTCAATTCGAATCAAGTCCCGTCAGCAGTTTTTCGATGGCGTCAGCCCGATGAGCCACTTCGAGGACGCTTCTTCGAAGCTCTTCCGGATCCACTGTGGACAACGGATAGTTATCGACCATCACAAAAAATGCTTCCTCATCAATTTCGGCAATTGCGAGCGCTCCGTGCAGAATTTCGGAGTTCAGCCTCAAGGCCGGCTCAAAGTAAACCGGAATCGCCGGACAGCAGATGCTCGAGATCTTCAATAAGCGATCAACCGCAGCATGTTGGCTCGATTCGACAAAGACAATTTGCTTTCGACCGCTGGAAAAGACCAATTGGATCCGATAACGCTGATTTTCACGATTCCAGCGAATCTCGGGATGATTCATAAAAGCCTTCTGCATCAGGCTCTCGATGTCTTCTGTCTGTCCCAGGACAGCCTGAAGTAATTGGACCGCCTCGACCCCGGATTGCGGCCGATTGTCGGCAGCTTTGGCTAATAGCATCGTGGCACATTCTGCCAATTCCATCGGAATTGACATGCCAAACGAACGAAAACTCGGCAGCGGCTGATGCCGAATATTTTGAATCAACTCATTCAGGGTCTCGCCTTGATAGGGAAGCTTCCCGGTCAGCAAAAAGAAATAACAGACACCCAACGCATAAACGTCACTTGCTGGCGTCGCTGGCTGACTTTCCAGCAGCTCAGGGGCCATGAAAGTGGGTGTTCCCACAAATTCCCGAGGTTGACTCGATTCTAAATGGACGAAAACTCGTTTTGCGAGCCCAAAATCCGTGATTTTGGGGACTCCCTGATGCGTCAGCATCACATTATCGGGCTTCAAGTCCCGATGGAGAATCCCATTCGTATGAGCGGATGCCAAGCCTTCGGCAATTCGCAAGGCTAATCCGGTCGCTCGAACCGGCGTCTGCGGACCTTCATCCTCGACCAAGTCGCGAAGTGAACGCCCCGCAACAAACTCCATTTCAAGAAAATAATAACCACGTTCTTCGCCAATCGCATGAATTGTCACGATATTGGGGTGGTTTAACGCCGCCGCTGCCTGACCTTCATTCAAAAACCGGGCCACATAGCCAGGGTCACTCGCGGCGAGTGACGGAGGGAGGATTTTCAAGGCACATTTCCGCTGCAAGTCTCGATGCCGAGCCAGATAGACTCGACCCATCGCCCCGGCTCCCAATAAGCCCTCGCAATCGTAAACGCCCAGTTGTTGACCAATCAGCTCATCGACTTCTGTTGCCCGTGTCGCTTTCGGCTTGTCCGTTGCAGCCTGCGCTTCTTCAGCAGGACCAGAAAAGAGAATCGTGTTGCTCGTGACACTCACCGACGTTGACACCGAATGACCACAACCAGGGCAAACGGAGCTCATGCTGACGGGTTCGAGGGAAAACTGGCAATTCGGACAAAATGCGACCGTAAACAGACGCGTGTTCGCTCCGGGATGCGGTGGGGTTTCGGTCATGTTCTACCGTTATTCAAAATTGAGCTCTTTACCCTGAAAGTCTGGTATTGGAGGGGATTTTCCACAACGACGCAAACACCAAGCAAACCCAATCAGGCTGACTCTTTAGCTTTGCTGATTGCTGGCGATTCACGACTCTTAAGGGATTCTGCACCGACAGACGCGGTTTCGTCAATCGTTACCGCGGGAATGATTTCGCGCAGTCGAATCGAAAGCTGTCCCACGATCTGCTCAGTCGTCACAAAGGCCGCGCCGGCCGGGATCGAGGCCCCCAACTGCAGATCATCAACAAGTTCGCCGAGCAGATGCGATCGCAACCGGTCCGTCAGCCATTCTTCACGCTGCCGCTTGAATTTGTGATGCAATTGTAACAACCAGGCTTTCACTTGGCCGAGGACTCCGGTGGCCGTATCAACCGCAGCGTTACCCGCCACCGTTGTCCCGGCAGCAACCGTGGCGTCAACCGCCACATGCGTCAAGGACTGCGATGCCGCATTCCATAACAGCTGCTCGGCCCCGAACGCTCCTCCGACGGCGAGCAACAGGGTCAGGGCGGGTCTCGCCACGGCCGCGGCACGATCCGCATTGCGAATGATCGAAAACAATC
>CAMBQP010000092.1 GCA_945869955.1 Schlesneria paludicola DSM 18645 | reverse complement strand
AGACCTCATTGCCCACGTCCGCAAGCAGATTGGAGCCTTGGCGACACCGGATAAAATTCGGTTCACGCCAGCGCTTCCGAAAACGCGTAGTGGAAAAATCATGCGTCGATTGCTGCGAGACATCGCAGCAGGCCGTGAATCTGCCGGTGACACCACGACACTGGAAGACATTTCGGTGCTGGCGAAACTGCGCGAGCAGGAAGAATAAGGAATTCGAGCGGTTTCGAGTCCGGTTGTGGATCAGAAGCAGGACTGATGATCAACAAGATATCGATCAAAAACTTCAAAAGCCTCGCGGAAACCTCCGTGGAACTGGGGCCCTTTACCGTATTAGTCGGTGCCAACGGTTCTGGAAAATCCAGTTTTCTGCAGGCAATTGAACTGATCTCGTGGGCGGTCCGGTTTCCCAGCCTTCAGAATGCACTGGATGAACATCAGATCGAATTTCGCGATCTTGTGCATCTGCGTTCGCCGCATGCCTTGATTGAGTGTCAGCTGGGTTTGACGGTGCAAATTCCTGCGTTCGGTAATCAACCGGTACGGGGCGAATCCGTCGAGATGTTTATCGACTTGGCGAAAAAACGGTATCCGTATCTCAGGCGGGAAGAATTATATCCTCCCTCTTTTCGGGAAAACCCACTCGCAAAATCCGACGATCTTCCTTTTGCAATTGTTAGCCAGAAAAAATGCCGGTTTGCGATTGAATCACCACTAACGGGTGGCGTTCAGAGTCGAATTGAACATCAAAATGTGGCATTAGGGCATTCGATGTTGCGTGATGTCTCTCAGGCAAAAAATGCAAAATCACAGTTTCCGGTACTTTATCAAGTTGCCCGACTTTTCATGGATTATGTTCATTACGAGATCTGGGGGCCGGATCATTTGCGAAAACCGACGGCGAATCGAGAAAACGCGGGATTAAACTTGGGGAAAAGCGGAGCGAATTTACCGGGGTTGCTTTGGCGAATTCGAAAAAGCGAGGACGATCGATGGGCAGCTTTAGTCGCTGATTTGCGTGAGTCTTTTCCCAATATCCGGGATATCGTTTTCAGAAAGGGAATCCAACCGGGAGAACTCGGCCTGGAATTTACCGAGTCGACTGCGGGGGGGAAGTCACTGCGATATCGCCCGTCACAGATGAGTGACGGATTCATGCGACTGCTTGCCTTGCTGGCGGTCAAACACCAGTCCGTTCCGCTACCGCTGCTGGGTTATGAAGAACCGGAAAATGGTTTGCATCCTGCGGCATTGGATGACTGTATGCGCCACTTGAAAGCGATTGCCAACAGGGGAACGCAGGTGATCATGACGACGCATTCCCCTTATCTGCTAAATCAACTGCTGGAAGACCAGAGCGAACCGCGCGCGGAACTGCGACTGGTGATCCGTGACGAACTGACAGGGAACACACGGATTGTCCCCCCTGATCCCGCAAAGATTGCACGCGCTCGCAAACAAGGTTTCGGGATTGGCGAGTTATGGGGTATGTTGCTGAATGAAAAAGACCTCGCAGAACAAACCCCCAGCGAACAATGATTCAGCCCCGGTAAAAAAACCGAAGCTGTTGTTTGTCGGCGAGGGACCTGATGATGTTGGTCGTGATGCGACGCCTGGTGGCGCCGCCGCTGGCTTTCTACACGCAGCATTGAAGGGGCCGTCGCCACCAATTGATGACGATTCGCTGCCCTTCATCATCGGTAAGATTCAATATTGGTCCAAACTCACACTTCAAATCCCACCGAACAGGCGGCAACAAAAAAACTCAACCTTTGAAGAGATGGTTGCCACTGGTGGCGATGGTCGTCGCGTTTTAGCGGCAATAACTCTTGCACGTACTCTCGAATTGGACACGGTTTTCGTCTTGAAAGATTGCGAACAACAGGACAGATTTGACCTGCAAAGGAAACTGCGGAACGCGAAGCATCAGTTTTAGGCCAACGATCCTGCGGACAAGTCCCCGTCGCTGGTGGTGGCGACCCCGTCGAGAGTCCATGAAACCTGGTTATTAGCAGATTCCGCCGCCGTCAAAAGGGTCTTTGGCGACCAAGGGGTTTATTCCTTTTCGAAAAGCCCCGAAGAACGCCCGCATAGCGATGAATTGAAAAGCCATATCAAAAGCCACGCAAGTCGCTGCTTGATGAAGCCTCATGAGGCGCGGCGGCAACTGGCGTTTCAGGCTTCGCCAAAATCACTCAAATCTCGTTGTCCTGAGTGTTATCCGCTGTTTCTGGAAGATGTGAATCAAGAACTCAGGCCGTTGATACCGTAGTCCTAACACAATCGAAATCGACGTCTATCACGTCACCGCCCTCTTGGCGAGTCGACTGAATAAAAAAACGAAAGCGTCAGAGGACACTCGAAGTATATGCGTTTAGCCGGGTAGCAACTCTGTGCGAAGCCGATTTCCGCTGACTCATTCGAAGGATTTCAGCCTTCGATCAAACCGGCGCGGACGAGCGAGTCATACGAAGTGTCGATTTCCGCATCGTCAAACTTCTCTTTTTTAATGCTTTTGAACTTTTCGATAGTCAATGTTTTCCAGGGGCCGTTGCCAACTCCCGCTCGGACCCAGCGAAAGGCAAAGTCTAAGGTGGCGATCAATTCCAATTCGCGGGGGGATCGATCACTCAATGCCCGGCAAACTTGTTGAATTGGCTCGCGAAATTGTTCCAGAGGTTGCTGATACTGTTTGGCCAGTTCCTGCCAGGACTCGCCGGGAACATACAAGGAATAGCGTGATTCCTGCGAGCAATCTTCAATCACGCTATCTGCCAGCAGCCACTCGACATCGTGCATCACACTGGAACAAAAGGGACCGTAGTGATGAATATCGAAATTGTAACGCATCGGTACGCCGAGAATATTCATGAAATAGAGCAGTTTCTGAATCGCCGTTCGACCCAAACGGGATTGGCCCGACCCATTGGTGGATGCGGCCACCGTTGCGGCGATCAGTGCATGCTCCCAGCGATGTTCCAGTGTGAGGCTCATCGGTGAATTCTCCTGTTCACATTTCCTCGTTTCGCATCACAAGACATTGTGCTGCAATTCTATCCCGTAGTTCCTTTTGTGCGACATCCGCGAAAAGATATCCGATTCGAAACGTGGGTGGCAGGGACTTGATAATTTGGCTGCGATCGCCGAGCGAAGTTCGTTTGCCCCGGTCCAAAATGGGAAAATCGATCTGCTGTTGTTCTCGATCATTATCTCGGGCAATCTTATGGATCGAGATCGGTTCATCCGGAAGGTCCTCAATGAAATTGACCTCAGGATATTTCTGTTGAATGCGTTGAGAAACCCGTTTGGCAATCTTGACCCCTTTCGAGGTATCTCCTTCATCCAGCGAAAAAACATCCCGATGATGCTGTCGCTCCACAATCCGTTTGGCCCAGAGGTGGCCGGGGGCATCCGGATTTGCGGCATCGACAAATAGCGAATTTAAAGCCTTGATGTCATTCCATTCCAGAATCTTGTCGGGTGTGTCAAACATCGTCGAGTCAAACGTCCGAAAATACTCTTTCAAATAATAATCATAAATTCGACGGAGTCGGTGATAATAGACCTGAGTGTTCATCTGATAGCGAGCCAGGATCATTGCTTCAAAACTGTGAATCCCGTCTCGTTTGATGCCGATCACAAGCTCACCCGAGTCTTCGTCCTTCCAACTGGTCAGGCATTCGATGAGTCGCAGATGATCGAACCGGCCGTAATCGACCCCACAATGCAACGAGTCGCGTAAGAGATAATCTGAGCGATCCGCGTCCACCTGCCCCGAAACAATATCGCGTAGCACTTGAATTTGTGGGGGTGAATTGGGCTGCCGTTTGATTAAGGAGGCCGTTAAGTCCGCACAGCCGGGAAAAAAGAGCTGATCCAGTTCTTGGCCGAGATACGCCGGCTCTTTCAGTAGCAAGGCGGTCAACGATTCATGATCCGCATGGTGAGAGATCACCTTTTCCGCAGCATGGGAAAAACAGCAATGTCCAAGATCATGCAGCAATCCGGCCAGTCGGCACACCTGACGCGCCCGTGCCATGGGGTCTTCATTCAAGGCGTCGACCCCCGCGAAAATCGACTCCATTTCCACCCCGTTTTCCGCAGCAAGTCGGTCAAAGATCCGCGTTGCGATTTCCATGACGCCCAGCGAATGCTCAAATCGACTATGTGTGGCACCGGGATAAATCAGTTCCGTCAACGCCAACTGGCGGATGTGGCGTAATCTTCGAAACAGCGGATGGTCGATGATCTTTCGCTCGGGGTCTGAAAAACGGATAAACCCATGCACAGCACAACGCATCCGATGTGTCGGCGTATGACTTGGCCCTAGAAACTTCGGCGGGCGAAATTGAGCGCTATCATTCATGGCATTGGCCCAATCCTGATTAACTCAATATCTCGAGAATCGGTTTGCCAAAATCAAGATCGATCCGTTTGCGGCCAGGGATTTCTAATCGCCGGGAATCGAGTCCCAATTGATACAGCACCGTGGCATGCAAATCCGTCACGTAGTGACGGTCTTCCACCGCATGGAAACCTAACTCGTCAGTCTTCCCATGGGCAATTCCCCCTTTGATTCCCCCGCCGGCCAGCGCAATTGAAAACCCATACGGGTGGTGGTCGCGCCCGTCCGCCCCTTGAGCCCCCGGCGTTCGGCCAAATTCGGTGCCGATTACGACCAGCGTTTCGTCCAGTAATCCCCGTTGCTTGAGGTCGGCAATCAGGCCCGCGATTGGCTGGTCAATCTGAGCACAGAGCGAGCTGTGTCCAGCCTTCAGGCCGCCATGTGCGTCCCAGGCACCCGCCCCACCGTTCGAGCCATGAAAGAGCTGCACAAACCGGACCCCTTTTTCCACTAGGCGGCGGGCGGCCAGACATTGTTCGGCAAAGGTTTTGGTGGTCGGATTGTTCAAGCCATAGCGATCTTGCGTCGCCTGTGTTTCCTGTCCGAAATCGACGATATCTGGGACCGCTGTCTGCATCCGAAAGGCGAGTTCATAGGACTTAATTCGGGCCGCGAGTGCTTGATCATCGGGGTACTCGACGGCCGAGATCCGGTTCAGACGGCTGAGCAGATCAAATTCCCCGATCTGCTCTTCACGGTAGACATCAGGTCCAGGGGTGGCAAACGGGAGCGGATTTTTGGGATCGACGGCGAGTTGAACTCCCGCATGTTCGGGGCCAAGATAATTCGCACCGTGTGCACCAATCCCCCCACAGCAATCAGCAATCGGTGTCCCCATTACGATGAACTGCGGCAGGTTTTCATTCAGTGTTCCGAGCCCATAATGAATCCACGAACCGAGCGTGGGAAACTGGCCTTCGAGCACATGCCGACCCGTATGAAACTGCAGTTGCGCTCCATGATTATTATCGGTCGTCCACATCGACCGCACCAGAGCGATGTCGTCGGCGTGCTCGCCGAGATGCGACCACCAGTCGGAAAATTCCAAACCACTCTGACCGTACTTTTTGAAGCCGACCTGCATTTCGTAAATTTTGGGATGAACCTTATGCAGGCCCTCAACCAGTTCCCGCAAGTTCTTCTTGAGATAAGGAGAATCGACCACGCTTTTGTAGGGGGATTCATCATAAGTCTTTCCCGCCCAAGCATTGAGTTCCGGCTTGGGGTCGAATGACTCCATCTGACTCATCCCCCCCACCAGAAAAATCCAGATGACGCTTTTGGCCTGAGGAGCGAAATGGGCCATCCCCGCTGGCACCATTCCCTCTGGTAGCATCCCCGCTGCCGGTGATTCTCCCCGCACAATTCCCTCGCCCGACAACATCGAGCCGAGGGCGAGTCCGGTAAAACCCATCCCCATATCGGCCAGGAAATTGCGGCGAGTAGGCTTTGGCAACAGCGAATACGGAAGTGAATCAGTCATCAATCAAATTCCTTGTATAAGGGGAGCCGCCACGGCGGGCGGGACTCGATGGGGGCGAACCCGCTAGCGAATGGTAATAAAATCGTTGTGGTTCATCAGGACATGCACCAGATTTTCGCGGGCTCGCTGATGCGGGTTTTCGGCAGGAGGAACATGTGTCGCAACGCCCCCTGTGAATTTGACCAGTGCCGTCGGATCGGCAAACTTAGCGGTCTGTGCCCGCAAAAACTGGGAACATTCTTCGAGTTCGCTGGAAGTGGGAGGTCGATTCAGGATCTGGTCAAAGGCGATGGAAATAAAAGGGACCAAGTCAATCGGTTCCGCACTGGGTCCGACTTCCTCGGAAAGTGTGCGTGCCAGTCGGCGTGACTCGGCCAACAGCAGCGGGCTATTGGCGAGGGCCAAAGCCTGTTGAGGGACAATGCTTTCACTTCGGCGGTAACAGTCAACCACATTCGGGCGATCGAACATATCCAGAAAAGTCATCTTCTTTTCTTTGCTGTTGCGGAAATAGAGGCTTCGCCGCGGCACTTGCATTCCCGAGGCTTCATCCAATTCGGGACCACCCGCCGTCAGATTCAGATTCCCGGAAACCAGCAAGATCGCATCACGCACCGCTTCGGCTTCCAGGCGGCGGGAATTCGCCCGCCACAAATACTGATTATCCGGATCACGCGACAAATTCGATGCCTGAGCCGATGACAGCATGGACTGCTGCGCATAGGTGCGACTCAGCACGATCTGCTTGTGGATCGGCTTCATCTTCCAGTCATGCTCCATCAGTTCTACAGCGAGCCAGTCCAGAAGTTCGGGATGCGTGGGTGGCTTGCCGTTCAGGCCAAAATCAAACACGGTCGGCACGATCGGCTGTCCCATGTGCCGCAGCCAAATATGATTGATTGCCACCCGAGCCGTCAGAGGATTGTTCTTGTTGGCGATCCAGCGCGCCAGTGCCAGTCGCCGCCCCGTGCTTGTCGCGGGATACAGCGCACCAAACTTGGTGTAGGTGGCTGCCGGCGTCTGGCTGGGATCGTAGGCGTCGTCACGGGCTTTTTGTGCGGCAGCCAGTCCCATTTCTGCTGCTGCAATGGGCTGGGGATTTGCCGGAGACTGCTTCGCCTCGGTCAGTTTTCGTTCGGCTTCATCCAGTTTCTGCTCGACTACCCGCAGCTGATGTTCACGCTCGGCCAGTACCGCGATCGAGGCGAGTTCTTCCGTGTTGGGAGCGGGGGGAGTTGCAAATGCGGCCCGATCGGCCTGAATTCGGGCCTGAACCCAAATTCGATTGGCGATCGCCGTGGAAAGTGTTCGCTCGGCCAGCTTCACCAACTGCTGGGCGGAAGCGACCACTTGCGCCAATTGAGCTTCACTGACGGGAGTTGCCGCTTCCCCGACGTTGCGAACCAGCGCAAAATCCGCCGCAAGTTCGGCAACACTCAGCCGCTGAAATTCGGCCGTGGCATCGTAGGTCCAAAGAGCGATCCGACCATTCGGCTTACGCTCCATGGGCATTTCATAAGCGATCTGCAGTCCGCCATCGACCCAGACATTGACCAATCGCCCCGAGATTGCAACCTGTAGCTCATAGTCCCGATTCAGTTCGACGGGACGTGCTTTGCTCGCTGCGGGGGGATAACTGTCCTGCCCTTGCTGCCGATGAAAAATCTGCACTTTCCCCGAGACACTCAGGTACACGCCCGAGAAATTATCAGGGTCTTCCAGATCAAAGCTGAGTCCTACTGATTTATAGACCTCACCACCCGTCGATTTCAGCTTAAGCTGGATCAGGCAATCGGCGGGAGGGGGAGTCTCGGCGACGATTCCCGTCCAGGCGTTGCGAACCGACTTTTGCAGCAGTTTGCCATTTTCCCAAACCCATTCTCCTGAAGTCGGTTTCCAGAGTTCCGGACGCGGTTTCGAGAAATCATCGCTGATCACCACCTGCGGCGGTTTCTTTTCCGTTTCGGCGGGACGTTTGGCGACGAAATCGTCCCACTGTTTTTTGGCAGCGGTCGATTTTCCCCTGGCTGCAGTCAATGATTGCTGCGCCGCGTCGAATCCAGCCTGTGCCTGCTGGATCGCTTCCGTCTGTTGAAACGGTTGCAGGCCAGGATAATAGGCGACGGCAGGGAGCGAAATCGGTTCAATTTTCACTTCGGAATTACGAAAAATGGCTGGCAGCAGCGCCGCCAGCGGTTGCGTTTTATCGAACTGTTTTTCATTCCCCCGCTGGAACAGATACGTCGGTGTGTCCCCCTTGGCATCGTAAACATGGACGAGGCCATCTTTGGCAAGATCCGGCTGACCGGGGATACGATCCGTTCGAACATCGTGAGCCTCGAAGAACGCACGAAATTGATAGTATTCGGCCTGTGAAATTGGGTCGTACATGTGATCATGACAACGGGCACAGTTGAGAGTCGTTCCCAGAAAAGCCTTACCCGTATGTTCGATGGTCGCATCCAGCCAGACATTCCGATTAAACGAATACCAGTTACGGACGAGGTATCCCGTGGCACGACGAACCTGCGGATCATGCGGAGCCAATTCGTCTCCCGCCAGCATTTCCTGTAGCATCCGGTCATAACCCTGATCGGCATTCAGGGATTCAATGATCCAGTCTCGCCACCGCCAAATGTGTGGTTTGCTTTCCCGAACTTCCGCTCCGTACCCATCCCAGTCACTGTAACGCCAGACATCCATCCAGTGTCGTCCCCAGCGTTCCCCATATTGGGGGCTGTCGAGCAATCGATCCACCACTCGTTCCAAGGCCTGCGGATCCTCGTCCGCCAGAAACGCCCGTAATTGGTCTCGGGTCGGGGGGAGTCCGATCAAATCCAGATAGAGACGACGCAGCAAGACCGGCTTCGGGGCGGGGGGACTGGGGGTCAGTTGCTGACCGGCCTGTGCTGCGGCGATAAAGGCATCGATCGGATTGAGCAACCAGGGTTGGGGAACATCGGTGGGGAGCGGCGGACGGCGGGGAATCTGGTAGGCCCAGTGTTGGGCCGGATCTTTGGGAACCGCTTCATGAGGCGCTTTCGCCCCATCATCAATCCAGCGTTTGATCAGGTCGATCTGCGCGGCGGTGAGCGGTTCCCCTTCGGGTGGCATCCGGGGAACATCGTTTGCACCCTGAATGGCATTCAGCAGTCGGCTGGCCGCACTTTGACCCGCGATGATCACCGGGCCATCGGATCCGCCAGTTTTTGCCAATTCCGCAGTGTCGAGTCTCAAATCATGTTCTTGCTTGAGGACACCATGACACGAGTAGCAGCGGCGCGACAGGATCGGCTTAATGTCCTGCGTGTAATCGACCGGATCCTCGGCCATCGTCGGTGACGTGACGCTGGCGAACAGGCATAACAGCACGATCAAAAGTAAGTGGTAACGGGCCATCACAATCAACGCTCCACAGGGGAGTTCGGAACTTAAATCGCATCAGCCTGATCTTATACACACCATCCCCCTGAATGCGATGCTGTTTTGGGCTGAAAACGTTTCCGCGAAGGCATTTTTTCGTTTAAGAACGAATCGGTAGCGATCGAGATCGTCTGTGACGAATTCAACGGACACCGAACCCCACTTTTGTACGCGGTGACAAAACGCTAAACTCCTTCCCGTCCGAGTGAATCTGGTGGAAATGCCCTCTCATTATTGAGGATTCGCATTCCAACTGATCTCGCAGGGATCCGTTTTTCCTTTGAATCTCAATCCGATTGTTTGCAAGAAATTTCCTTATGGCCGTTACACCGCTTGATCTGAGTCATCTCAAAGTCTATCCACTCGCTGAGCGACAAAGTTTGACGCGTGCTGACGAGATTGTCGTGGAACCGGATTCTCCGGCGAAACCCTGTTCCGAGCAAATTGCGATGCGGGTTCGTGACTGCGCCCAAAGCATTCGCCGGGCACGGGAACGGGGCGCCAGCATCATGCTGATCTACGGTGCACATTTGCTCCGAAATGGTGCGGCAAAAATCCTGGAACGGATGATGGATCAAAAATGGTTGTCGCACCTGGCGACCAACGGTGCGGGGACGATTCACGACTGGGAATATGCCTGGTTCGGTGCTTCGACCGAAAGTGTGGAAATGAACGTCGGGAATGGAACCTTCGGCACCTGGCATGAAACCGCCACGAATATCCACCTCGCGATCATGGCTGGCGCTCTGGATGGCCTGGGATATGGGCGATCCATGGGCCGGCTGATCCATGAAGATGGGGTCACCTTACCGACAACCGAGGAATTGTCTCAAGCGATCTCGGCAACCCCCGCGCACCCGCTGACCGCAGCGCGTGCCGATTTGTTACAAGCGATGCTGACGCAGCGGTGGCCAGCCGGACGAATTCAGATCGATCACCGCTGGAAATATGCCTCGATTATTGCTCAAGCCTATCGGCATGGGGTACCGGTCACGGTTCATCCGGGGATCGGCTACGACATCATCGCGAATCATCCCGTCTTTAATGGAGGAGCCATTGGCCGCGGTGCCGAATGGGATTTCAAGCTGTTCGGTGGTTCCGTCGAACAATTGGATGGGGGAGTTGTGCTTTCGGTCGGATCGGCGATCATGGGGCCACAGGTGTTCGAAAAGAGCATCAGTTGCGTGAATAATCTTCGGCTGCAATCGGGGCGACCGGTGGTGAATGGGCATTCGATTTACGTCGTCGACCTGCAGGATGGAGGAGGCTGGGACTGGACCCAGGGTGAACCCCCAAAATCGTCTGCCGCCTATTACCTGCGATTCTGCAAAAGCTATTCACGCATGGGTGGAGCGATGCAGTATCTGCAATGTGACAATCTGACGTTTATTCATCAGCTCTACAAAGAATTGCAGCATCGTGATTAATCGATGATGGCACCGCGTGGCAGAACGTTGCAGGTTTCGGTGAGTTGTTCAAAATGCAGTTCCACACTGCCGAGATCCAGTTGCCGCAGCACCTGCTGAATCCGCGGTTCGACCGCAGAATTATCGGTTCCATCTCGAGTCACAAACTCCTCGATCACCGCTCGCAGTGCTTCAGGAGAAAGTTGCAGATGGGGGATCCGTATGGTGTTCGTCAATGGCATCATCCGTGTTGAGGGGGAGTCGTCGTTCAAGTTAGTCTGAATCTTTATCACTGTGATTGTCGTCCCCCTGAGGAGGAATGTCCAATCGACCCCATGGATCGAGAACTTGTCGAGCGTGACACCGTTCCGTTCAAGGTTTCCTCTTGGACCTGCGCATCAATCCGAGGAGCCTGGTTCCGACTTCGACGATTTTCCTGCCAAGAGACTCTTCCCCATCACCCGAATTCGTTATCCTTCGGATTGCGGAAGCCGCTTTGACTTGAGTCGACTTCCGCGATTGTGTCCCGAACTCTACCACGCCCCACGAGCCCTTCGACTTCAGGAAAACTGCTTTCCTTTCCGAGGGTGTTCGTTGTACCGTCAGGAACCAGACCGTGACTGTGGTCATCGTCGCTGAAAAACCGTCGGTTGCTCGCGATATTGCTCAGGTGGTCGGTGCGCAGACGCGTGCTGCGGGTTGGCTGCACGGCAACGGCTACGTGGTCACCTGGGCCATTGGACATCTCGTCGGATTGGCTCAACCACACGAAATCAACCCGGCATGGAAAGCGTGGCGGGCCGAGTCGCTCCCCATGCTTCCCGAGCAGTGGCCGCTGTCAGTGCTCGAATCGACCAAACAGCAGTTCGGCATTGTCAAAAAATTGATTCAGGTCGGGAACGTCGAATACGTGGTTTGTGCGACGGATGCGGGGCGCGAGGGTGAGCTGATCTTTCGTCTCATCTACGAGGCGGCCGGGTGCCGCAAGCCGGTGCGGCGGTTGTGGATTTCGTCGCTGACTCCCGCAGCGATCAAGGCGGGGCTGCTGGCCATGAAGGATGGGCGGACGTACGACTCGCTGGCAGCAGCAGCCCGCGGCCGGATGCAGGCCGATTGGCTGGTCGGAATGAATCTGTCACGCGCCTACACGATCCTGCAGGGGGAGACCGTCTCGGTCGGACGGGTCCAGACGCCGACGCTGGCGATGCTGGTCGAACGCGAGCTGACCATTCGCGACTTTGTCCCCGAAACATACTTCGAAGTTGTCGGCACATTCGGAAAAACCCCCTACTTAGGGACGTGGTTTAAAGCGGGTGAAACTCCGTCGAGCGAATCGAAACGGCTACCGGCTGACGGCGAGCTCGCGCGGGCCATCGTCGACCGTGTCGAGCGAGTCGGCAAGGGGATTGTCCAGTCCGTGACGCAAGAGCAACGTCGGATTCCTCCCCCGCTGCTCTACGATCTGACCGAATTACAACGGCACGCCAACCGTCTCTGGGGCTTCAGTGCCAAGCGGACGCTCGAACTCGCACAAGAGTTGTACGAATCGAAAAAACTCCTCAGCTATCCCCGAACCGATAGCCGGCATTTGTCGTCCGACGTGGCAGCCACACTGCCGCAGGTGGTGCAAGCCATCCGAGGTCCGTACGAGACGCAACTGGACGAAGGGACATTCCATCGCAAACTGGGGCGACGATATGTGGACGATGCCAAGGTCACCGATCATCATGCGATCATCCCGACGACAACGGATCCGGCTCAGGTTTCGCTAACGCGTGATGAACAGCGCCTCTACGACCTGGTCTGCCGGCGACTGCTGATGGCGTGGTTCGAGGATCATCTCACCGCCGTGACGACGGTCATTACCACTGTCACGTCGAACACCGTCACGTCCACCGCGATTGTCAGCCAACCCGCCGCGTCCCCTACCGCTGACTCACTGGTCGATCACTTCCACACCACGGGAACGACGGTGATCCAGGCGGGTTGGAAAGTCCTTGATATCCCCTCACGCAAGAAAGAAGGGGATGAGGACGAACCGAATCTTCCCTCAGGCCTGGTCAAAGATGCCCCACAGCCGGTCCGTAAAGTTGTGATGGAGGAAAAGCAAACCCGCCCTCCAAATCGGTTCAACGATGCCACATTGCTGACGGCGATGGAGACTGCGGGAAAGTCGCTCGACGACAAAGAGCTGTCTCGCGCCATGAAGGATTGTGGGCTGGGGACCCCGGCGACCCGCGCCGCGATCATCGAGACCCTGATCACGCGGGAATACATTGTCCGCGATGGCAAGGCGCTCCAGGCCACTGACAAAGGGATCCGGTTGATTGCGGCGGTCCATCCCGAAGTCAAAACTCCGGCGATGACGGGTGAATGGGAAGCCCGGCTGCACGCCATTCATCGGGGCGAATCGCAACTCGATGGGTTCATGACCAAAATCGAAAAATACGTCTGTAAAGTCGTCCAGCTTGCACTCAGCGGACCACGTCCAACACCCAGGCCGCAAGCCGAGCGATCGCTCACAAGTTCGACCGAACAATCGCTATCGATGCCGACCGAAAAATCGCTCGCAACGTCTCAGGATACGTCATCCGTGCCGCTAAGCCCCACGTTGCCACCGCGTCCGCCTCGTTCACAAAACTTGACCGAGTTGCTTTCGGCGACCTTTGGACATGCCGGTTTCCGTCCTCATCAAGAAGGGGTCTGCAAAGCGGCCCGTGACGGCGAGGATGTGCTGCTGGTGATGCCGACGGGTGCGGGGAAGTCGCTGTGCTATCAGCTCCCAGGACTGGCACGCGGCGGCAAGACGCTGGTGATCAGCCCGCTGATCGCCTTGATGGAGGATCAGGTCGCCAAACTCCAGGAACTGGGCCTGCGGGCAGAACGGATTCACTCGGGCCGATCTCGGCTTGAATCCCGTGCCGTGTGCGTCGAATACCTCGCTGGCACACTCGACTTTCTCTTCATCGCCCCCGAACGACTCGGTGTCCCTGGATTTCCCGAGTTTCTGGCCCGTGCCAAGCCGACGCTGATCGCGATTGACGAGGCTCACTGCATTTCGCAATGGGGACATGACTTTCGTCCCGACTACCGGATGCTGGGCCAGCGACTCCCCTCGCTCCGCCCCGCTCCGGTCATCGCACTGACCGCGACGGCGACCCCTCAGGTCCAGCGTGACATCATTGCCCAGTTAAATCTCAAATCGGACAATCGCTTCATTCATGGCTTTCGGCGGAACAATCTTGCCATCGAAGTGGTCGAGGTTCCCCGCCCCGATCGCATGGATCTGATTCTGGAACTCCTCGAGGATTCATCACGCCGGCCGGCAATCGTCTACGCACCCTCTCGCAAGGATGCGGTCAAACTCGCCGAGCAGCTCAGTACGACGATGAAGACTGCCCCCTACCATGCGGGTATGCCGACCGCCGAACGGGACCGAGTACAGACCGCTTTCCTGGGTGGGAAAATCGATGTCATCGTGGCCACCGTGGCCTTTGGGATGGGGATCGACAAGGGGGACGTACGGACCGTGGTACACCTGGCATTACCCCAGACACTCGAAGGGTATTATCAGGAAATTGGTCGGGCTGGTCGCGATGGAAAGCCTTCGCGCGCGATCCTGTTCCATTCCTTCATCGATCGTAAAACGAATGAATTTTTTCACGAGAAAAACTATCCGCCAGTGGCCGAGCTGAACAAACTTTTCGCCGTGCTTACGGTCAAGCCGCAGCCGAAGCTCACCTTGCGGGATCGATCGAAACTGGACGAGGACCTTTTTGATCGCGCCCTGGAAAAGCTGTGGGTCCATGGGGGCGTGCTGGTTGATCCTGACGAGTCACTCCGCCGCGGAAACGCGACTTGGGCCCCGTCCTACGAAGCCCAAGTCGCACACCGGCTGGTTCAGTCTGAGCAGATGGCCCGCTTTGCCCAATCGCAAGGCTGTCGGATGGTCCATCTGATCAAACATTTCGGTGACGACGACGACCCTGGTACACCGTGTGGAATTTGCGACGCCTGCGACGCTGCGATCTGCGTTGTGCAAGCGTTCCGCGGACCGACCAGCCGCGAAACGGCGATCATGCAAGCGACGCTCAAGTCGCTCGCAGCACACAATAATCAGTCGATTGGCACGCTGCATCGGAACGAGGGGGCGGCCATGGAACGGTCTGATTTTGACGCGATCGTCTCTGCCCTGCTCCGCGGAGGCATGGTTAAAAGTTACTCGGATGTATTTGAGAAAGAGGGCAAATCGATCACGTTTCTGCGGCTGTCGGTGACGCCGCAAGGAAAAAACGTGAAAGGGGAAGCACTTTCTTCGCTGCAGGTCCCGGCAAAAACCGCGACCCGAAAACCGGGGGCGAAATCCCGCACGAATTCCAAGTCCCGTACGACACCGACTTCGCAGTCTCAGTCGCAGCCCAAGCCTAAGCCAAAATCCAATTCGTCCTCGAAGAGGGGCGACGCACCGCGAACATCCAGGGTTGACGCGGCCTTGCGAGCCTGGCGGAAGGACGAGGCGGCAAAAAAGCGTGTCCCTGCGTTCCGGATTATGACCGACAAGACGCTCCAGGGGGTGGCGCTGGCTCGTCCGGAAGACGAGACCGCTTTGCTCGCGATTTTTGGCGTTGGACCATCGCTGGTGGCCAAGCACGGGGAAAAGATTCTGCAGATTGTGCGTGATGCCTGAATATGTCGTGCGGAACGCTATTCCACGAGGCCGGGATGGGATTATTGGAACTCCTGCAGACGTTCAGGAGAGAATCTGATGAATCACCTGTCCATGTTCCAGCTCTAAGCGCTTGCGGCCCGGAATCTCCATTCGCCGCGAATCCAGACCGAGCAAATGCAGGATCGTGGCATTCACGTCCGTGACGAAATGGCGATCCTCGACCGCGTGAAAGCCAAGTTCATCGGTGGCACCATGCACGATCCCGCCACGGATTCCACCCCCGGCCATGCAGATCGAAAAGCCGTAATTGTGATGATCGCGGCCGTCGGCTCCCTGTACACCGGGGGTCCGGCCAAACTCCGTGGCGAAGACGACGATTGTTTCATCCAATAACCCCCGCTGCTTCAAGTCCTGTAGTAACCCTGCGACCGGTAGATCGACCTGCGCGCACAAGCCGTTGTGGTTTTGCCGCAAGGCCGAATGCGCATCCCAGGCTCCGGCGGCACCGTCACCATGAAAGATCTGGACGAACCGAACTCCCTGTTCAACCATCCGCCGCGCAGCCAGCAACTGTTGTCCGAACGGTCGCGTAACATCTTGGTCGAGACCGTACAACTTGCGGATTTCAGGCTTTTCGGAATCAAATTTCAATAACTCGGGAACAGCGGTCTGCATGCGGAACGCCAGTTCGTACGACTGCATCCGCGCCCGAAGGGACGCGTCGGCTGGATAGTCTTTCGCTGCCAAACGGTTCAGTCGCCCCAGCAGATCGGATTTCGTTTGGGCCATCGCGGATGTGACAGGGCGTGCGGGTTTGGCAAAGGGGAGCGGATTGTCGGGGTCGATCTTCAGCAAAATTCCGGCATGTTCCGGTCCGAGGTAGTCCGAGTCAACACCACCGTTGCACTGCAGATCGAGCGGTGGACCCATGGAAATGAATTGAGGCAGGCTATCCCCTTGTGGTGCCAGTCCGTATTGCACCCAGGCTCCCAGCGTCGGAAAGCAGCCGTCGAGGATATGGCGTCCCGTCAGAAACTGCATCTGGGCACCGTGATTGTTGTCGCCGGTCCACATCGAACGGATCACGGCCAGATCGTCGACGCATTGCCGAATCTGGGGGAACCAGTCACTCACCTCGATTCCCGACTGGCCACCTCGTTGAAAGCCAATTTGCGTCGGGAAAATCCGCGCTTTGTTCTTATCGATAATGTTGTTCGCGACTTGCTCGCGTACATTTTTTAGTAGGGGAGATTCCAGCACGGATTTATGTGGCGACTCCCCCAAGGTCTTTCCTGCGTGGAGGGTCAGTTCGGGTTTCGGGTCAAAGGTTTCGAGATGGCTAAATCCCCCACGCATCATCATGAAGATGACCTGCTTGGCACGGGGTGCCCGATGCGGTCGACCATCAGGAGGGATCCAGCCAAGCCCCGCTTCCTCTGCCCCCGCTGCAACGCGAAGGTGTGGTTGCGAAGCCGCCATCGCCACGCTGGCCAGGCCGAAGCCCGCCGAACTCAGGAACGAGCGGCGCGTCTGGCCGGTTTGACTCTTCGAGTAATCGTACATGCCGTTTTATTACCTGATCGAGACGAAATCATTGTGGTTAAGCAGTACATGGATCAAAGCCGCTCGGGCTCGTTCCTGAGGGGTACTTGCGGGTTGTCCGGGCGCTGGGGCGGTTCCTGCTGCCGTGGTCTGTGCGGGAACCAGCGGTGCCGTAGCGGAATTCGTCGCCGAATTCTCTAGGGTCGCGAGACGCTGTAAGCCGTCGAGCGCGACCGCTTGTTCGGTCTCAGACGGAGATCGTCCGAGCAATTGTTCAAACACCGTACTAATAAAGTCTGCGTCGTTGACTTCACCCCACTTCGCCGAAACCGCTTTGACAATGTCATCAGCACGATCAAAGACCAGTTTGCTATTCATGAAGGCGATTGCCTGTTGCGGTACGATGGTCTCGTCTCGCCGGTAACATTCTTCGATGTTGGCGGGATCAAACAACGTCAGAAACAGCATCCGCTCATCGCGGGCATGATGGTAATAAATCGTCCGTCGCAGCCCCTCGTCGGCTGCCGCGATCGGGAGTGCCGGTCCACCGCGGGTTGGATCGAGTCGACCTGCCAGGTGCAGCAGACTGTCGCGAATCACCTCGGCTTCCATCCGCCGCTGATTCATTCTCCAGTAGTAATGATTATCGGGATCAATCGCCTGATTGGGATCGTTGAGATGGGCGGACGAAGACTGCATTCGATACGTCTGCGACATCACAATCAGTTTATGGAGATGCTTCATGTTCCAGCCGGAATCCATCAATTCGACCGCCAGCCAGTCGAGCAATTCATGGTGCAGTGGTTGCGGTGTCCGAAGCCCGAAATCATAAACCGATCGGACCAGCGGCTGGCCAAAGTGCCTAGCCCAGATCTGATTGACGGCGACCCGTGCCGTCAACGGATTGCCGCGATCGGCGATCCAGCGCGCCAGTGCCAACCGACGACCAGTGCTGGTTTGCGAGTAGGGAGCGGAACTGGGGTCTTCGCGATAGCTTGTTTTGGCGCGGGGGTATTCCAGTTTGCGCGGTTTGTAATCGGTGGTCAGGGGTTGCCCCGATTCCTTCTCGGCGGCAGCTCGCTGCTGGCTGGCGGCAGCCAGCTTTTCCCGTAATTCGACTAGTGTTGTGGTCGCCTTGGCCAAGGGGGCTTTCAGTGATTCCTCCTTGGGATCGGTCATCGCGGCGATCAAACCATCGACCGCGACACTCGCTTTTTCGACGGCCTGCTGAGCCACCGTTTCGTTGACGATCGCCACATTGATGGCCAGCAGACGCTGTGCAGCCAATGCCTTTTGTGCGGCATCGCTCCAAACAGCCGAATTCGAGGCTTTTGCTCCTTCGTCTTCCAGTTTCTCGACCGTCAAGACGGCAAGCAGCGCTTCGCGGGCCGCTTCCGCTGCGACAAGCCCGGCATCCGCTCGACCGACTCCCTGCCGGGCCTCGATAACCGCACGATGAACGCGTGCCGACTGTTCGGTTGCGGCGATCGCCGCTGCGCGGGCAGCCGTTTGCTCTTCCGGTTTGCTGGCCGACTGCAGAACAAGCTCAGCATCACGCAAGGCCTGATCGGTCGCGGTTTGTGACTGCAGTGCTTGCTGCAAGGCCGTTTGAGCCGATTTCTGTGCTTCGCTCGCTTTGGCAACCGTACTGTCCGCAGCCGCACGGGCTTCTTCAATCACAAAGGCCCGTTTATCGGGATCATAGGCCGCCACCGGCAGTGTCACCGGCCGCACCTCAAACGAACCACCGAAGGCCGCAGGAAGCCCAGGCTGAATTGCGATCGAGGTGTCGGGTTGGGCTTCGTCACCGCGAATGAACAGGTGAGTGGGTGTCGTCATGAAATCATCGAACACTCGTACCAGACCATGCTGGATGCGGTCCGATTGACCAGGAAGGCGGTCAATCCGGATGTGGTGTGGTTCGAAGACAGCTCGCATCCGGAAATAGTCGGCCTGAGCGATGGGGTCGTACTTGTGATCATGACAACGGGCACACTGGATGGTCGTCCCCAGGAAAGCACGCGAGGTGTGCTCGACCGTCATCTCGATCCATTTGTTTCGATTAAACGTTTCCCAGTTGCGTGCCAAAAAGCCAGTCGCCCGTAACGTGTCCGGATCTTCCGGGGCCATCTCATCACCCGCGAGCATTGCCATCACCATTTGGTCATAGCCTGTCCCCGAATTCAGGGAATCAACGATCCAGTCACGCCAGCGCCAGATGTGGTGGTGACTGAACAACAGCTCTGGTGGCCGTCCATATCCATCGCAGTAACGCCACACATCCATCCAGTGCCGCGCCCAGCGCTCGCCATGTGCGGGATTGGCCAGCAGTCGGTCGACCACCGATTCATACGCGGAATCGGTGTGATCGTCGCGAAACGCGTGCAGTTCTGCTCGTGTCGCCGGAAGCCCGATCAGATTCAGTGTGACTCGGCGGAGCCAGAGATCCTTCTGAACGGGGGGAGCAACCGTCAGCCCTTTGGATTGGCGAGCCGCTTGCAAAAGGGCATCAATCGGGTTGGAACCGGGCGGCACTGCGTCGGGGAGCCGAGGTCTGGTTGGTGGCCGGTACGCCCAATGTTCACGGGGGTCTTTTTGTGGAAGTTCATTCGCCGGGCCGATTGCGCCGGCGGTAATCCAGGCGCGTAAACCCGCAACTTCCGCTGCGGTCAGCGGCAGACCTTCTGCCGGCATACGCTGGGCCGGATCGGTTTCGGTCACTCGCTGTAACAGCAAGCTGGCCTGAGGGTCCGTCAGATTCACTGACGGACCCGAATCGCCTCCGGTGCGGAGGTGAGTGGCCGTATCGAGACGCAATCCCCCTTTTTGTTGCAGTGCCCCGTGACAGCTGAAGCAGCGACGCTCAAGCAGGGGGCGAATCTCCGTAGCGTAGTCCTGTTTGACAACGTCGGCCTGCGCAATCGGCAACAACAAAACCATGGTCCACGAAAGGAACATATTCAGCGGGCCTCGGTGAAAAGGGAGTGATCAAGCCTCAATCGATTTTGAGTTTCCGTCGAAACACGGTATTCCCATTTGTAACGTAAAGATATTCATGATTTAAACCCGCCAGCGTACAGCTGGTCAACGGTTGTCCCTCAAGTGGGGGTGGCAAGACGCCCGAGTGACGCCCGGTGGGATCGAAGATCTGAACACCCAAGGCCGAGGTGACATAGAAGCGGCCCGATTTGTCGACGGCGGAACCATCACCGCGAGACGCGGACTGATACGGCGGTGGTTCGTTCGATTTGAATTCCCCGTTCGGATCGATCGGCAAACGCATCGTTAACGAGGGGAGCTTGCCATCCAGCGAACCATTCGGGTTGACTCGAAACAGCCAGACGTGTTCGCCACCATAATCGGAAACCGCCAACGTTCCCTGATCATTCGTCAAGACGATCCCGTTCGGAAGTTTGATCCCCGTGTCAACAATGGTCAACTCGCCCGTCTTGATCTCGATACGAGTGATTCGCTGATGCTGCGTTTCGGTAATGTAAATCGAGCCATCGCTCCCGACCGCAAGATCATTCGGAGCCACGTTGGCAACGACTTCCTTGACTTCCCATGTCGTCGGATGGATCGAGATGACTCGGCTCTTGGATCCCTGGCAGCCGTATAACAACCCATCAGGTCCAAACTTCAGGCCACTCACCGCTTCCTTGGCGATTTCCCTCCGTTCACCATTCGTCGCGGCGACTTGGTAAATGGCAGGGGCTTTCATATCCGAAAAATAGAAATTGCCGTCGGCATCGCTGCAGGGAGCGTCGGCGAAACCGAGCTGATCCGCCACGACGGTCCAATTTTCGCCAGGAATGAGCTGCCTTAACAGCGTCATGTCCCCCGGCAGCTTTCCAGCCGTATCGACCTTCGGTTGATGCGGTTCCTGTCGCCAAAGCCATTTGAGTGCCGTCGGAAACAGGGCACCGCCGTGATCGGAACTATGCGCGTAACCCTCGGCCCAATCAAAGTGCGTGTCGTATCCCATGTGTTTCAGTGCCGAGGCCATCAATTGGTTCGCCAATGGCCAGCTCCCAAACTGGTTGTCGATGTCGCCGCTGGTATCGGCCAGGTAAACTCGGAGTGGCTTGGGTTCCGTTTTCCGAATCAGCGAAGCATACACATCGCCGCCGCGAATGTTGGTGAAACTTCCAATCGTGGACAAAACTTTCCGAAACTCGTTGGGTCTTTCCCAGGCAACGGTGAAGGAACAGATTCCCCCCGAACTGGCTCCACAAATGGCCCGCATTTCAGGGTCGTGCGAAAGCGTGTAACGCTTTTCGACTTCGGGGATGATTTCTTCCAGCAGAAAGCGTGCATAACGATCTCCCAGGCTATCGTATTCCACGCTGCGATTCGAAATTCGGGGATTGGCTTTGGAGTGACCTGGATTAATAAAGATGGCAATCGTCGGGGGCATGTCACCACGAGCGATCAAATTGTCGAAGACGACGGGAACTCGCCACCGCCCCGTCACGTTGCGGTACCCGGATCCATCCTGAAACACCATCAATGCGGCAGGTTTGCCGGCCTGATACTGAGCGGGAACATAAACGGACCATTCGCGGGTGATGCCCGCAAAAATCTTCGATTCCAGTTCAGGCATGTCGATCACGGTCCCCTGCGGAACGCCATTCTGGACGACGGCATCCGGATGGGGCTGCCAAGCGGGTGGAGCAGCCGGTTTGGTTTCCGTTGCTGGCGGGGCCGGGTTTGCCGCAGGGGTTGGTGCCAGATCCGACCACAACCAGCGCAGAGCGAAAGAGAGTCGATCGCCGCCCCAATTTCCACTATGGCCACCTGCCGTCATTTCGAACTGATGTTCATAGCCGGCAAATCGCAATGCGGCCGCCAGATCCTGATTTCCGAGCGGCCAATCACCGAACAGGTTATTCAGATCGTCTTTCCCTTCCTGCAGATAAACCTTGAGCGGTTTTGGCTGGGCCTTGGTTTTACGAACCAGACCTGGATACGCCCAGCCACCCCGGATATTGGCAAAGCTGCCGATGTGACTGAGCACCTTGCCGAACTGATCGGGTTTTTCCCACGCTGCGGTAAAGGCACAAATGCCCCCCGACGAAATGCCACTGATGGCCCGATGTTTCGGATCGGTGGAAACGTTCAATCCCTTGAGTGCCACAGGAAGAAATTCGTCAACCAGGAATTGGGCATAACGGCCCCCCATCGAGTCGTATTCAAACGAGCGGTTGCTGCGATCGGCAGCTCCCGGTTTTGTGGGGGGAACCGAACCCGGATTGACGAACACCGCAATCGTAATCGGCATCGCTTTTTGATGAATCAAATTGTCAAACACGACCGGAACCCGGAAGGCTCCTGTGACGTTTGCGTATCCACCACC